>CAYGPA010000232.1:0-6912 GCA_964351535.1 uncultured Planctomycetaceae bacterium | reverse complement strand
ATGCTGCTGCGCATGTACGCGCGCTGGGCGGAGCGCCACGACTTCTCCGTCGAGCGGATCGAGGTCACCGAGGAGCCCGAGGGCGGCATCCGCTCCGCGATCGTCAAGATCGACGGTCCCTACGCCTTCGGCCACCTCAAGGCCGAGACGGGCGTTCATCGCCTCGTGCGCATCAGCCCCTTCGACAGCCAGGCGCGTCGCCACACGGCCTTCGCGTCGGTCGACGTGACGCCCGAGATCGCCGACGAGGGCGCGATCGAGATCCGCGACGAGGACATCCGCGTGGACACGATGCGCGCCGGCGGCGCCGGTGGCCAGCACGTGAACAAGACCGAGTCGGCCGTGCGCATGACGCACATCCCGACGGGCGTCGTCGTGCGCTGCCAGAACGAGCGCAGCCAGCACAAGAACCGCACCATGGCGCTGAAGATGCTGGCGGCCAAGCTGCAGCGGCTGGAGGAGGCCAAGCGCGACGCGGAGCTCGCCAAGATGTACGGCGACAAGGGCGAGATCGCCTTCGGCAGCCAGATCCGCTCCTACGTGATGCACCCCTATCAAATGGTCAAGGACCACCGCACCAGCCACGAGATGGGCAACATCCAGGCGGTCCTCGACGGAGACCTGGACGGCTTCATCGCCGAGTACCTGCGCCGCAGCGGGACCGGGATGAAGCGCGCCGCGAAGTGATGGCCTCGCGACGGCCGCGGTTCCTGATGCGCGCGGGCCTGGCGCTGGCTTCGCTGGTCTTCGCGCTGCTCGCCGTGGAGCTCGGTCTGCGAGCGTTCAAGCCGGTCAAGTTCCGTCGACCCGAGCGCGGCGTCGAGGGGGACTGGGGCAACCTCGTGCACCGCCCGTCGGACGTTCCGGGTCTGCTCTACGAGCTCGCGCCCGACCGCGTCTCCGTCCACAACGACAAGACGATCACGGTCAACTCGCTCGGCATGCGCGACGCCGAGCCGCGCGAGCCCGTGCCCGGCATGCGCCGCATCCTCGTGCTGGGCGATTCGGTCTCGTTCGGGCTGGGGGTCGAGGACAACGAGACCTGGCCCCACGTCCTCGACGCGCGCCTGCGGCAGGCGGAGGCTCGCGGCGGGCCGCCCTTCGACGTCCTGAACTTGGCCGTCAGCGGCTACTCCACGCTCGACGAGTACGCTCAGTTGAAGCACCGCGGTCTCGAGCTCGACCCCGACTTCGTGATCGTCGGGTACTTCCTGAACGACCCGGAAGTCGAGCCGGTCAACAACCTGCACGCGACGTTCGCGCCGACGGAGTGGTGGCAGCATTCCCACCTGCTGCGCCTCGTGGCCTCGAAGCAGAAGACCCGTGAGCGCGAGCGCTACGGCCGCGTCGACGGCCGGCAGGACTACTTCCACTACCTGCACCGGGGGCCGTCCTTCCGGAGCGTCCTGAAGGGCTTCGACGGCTTCGCCGAGGTGTCGCGCGCGAACGACCTCCCCGTGCTCGTCGCGCTGTTCCCGAGCTATCGCCGCAAGAACTCGTGGAAGAAGTACTTCTACCGCGACCTCCACGCCCAGGTGGCGGCCGCGGCGCGCGAGCGCGGCATGCACGTGCTCGACCTGCTACCGGCCTTCGAGGCCTCCGGCCGCGTCCCCGCCCAGCTGCGCGTCGACAACTGGCACCCCAACCCCGCGGGCCACCGGGTCGCCGCCGAGGCCATCCAGGAGTGGCTCGACGCGCACGCGGCCGAGATCTTCGGCGACTAGGCGGGCCCGGCTGTTCGTTTCGGACCGCCCCGTTCCCGAGGATCTCCCGCGCTTTCAGCGAGGTCGGCCGCCGCGGCCGCGAGACGGGTGAGATTCGACGCCGGCCCGATCGGCTCGTCGCGTGCCCGCTCGGTGTCATCTGTGTACCGCACAGGTAACACGAAACTCGCGTGATGCGTCGCTCCTGCGTGCGTGCTGGGAGGGAACGCAAGTTGCCTGGCGCACGGAACGTCCCCGACCTGCATCGAAAGCAGAAGGCATGCATCAGGCGCTCGCTCTCTTCGTGGTGGCGGCAATGGCCCCACAACCACAACCCCCCGGCAGTTCATCCCCCGCAGAGGACGCGACGCTCGTCGACCCGAAGCCCGACGAACCGTGGCGCCTCGCCACAGCTCTCGGCTTGCCGGATTGGTTGAAGATCAGCGGGTCGATGCGGCTGCGGTACGAATCGATCGACGGCCAGTTCCGCGGCAACCCGGCGCGCAGCGACCAGGACGACTATTTCATGCTGCGGTCGCTGCTGAGGGTCGACGCGGACTTCGACCGTTTCGGCGTGACGTTCGAGGGAATCGACGCACGGCAGGAAGGAGCGGACCAGGGGTCGCAGATCAACACCGGGATCGTCAACACCCTGGACATCCTGCAGGCCAATCTTCACTTCCGCCTGGGGGACTCCAATACGCTCACGGCGGGGCGCTTCACGATGGACAAGGGCAGCCGGAGGTTGGTGGCCCGCAACCGCTTCCGCAACACGATCAATGCCTTCGATGGGGGGGCGTGGGACTGGCGTAGCGAAGGGGACTCGGAGCTCAGCCTGTTCTACACGCTGCCCGTTCGTCGGCTTCCGTTCGAGCCGGCCAGGTTGCTCGACAACGATCACGAGTTCGATGATCAGGGCACGGACAACGTCTTCTACGGCGCATTCTTCGAGACGCCCTTGATGGAGCGCACGAAGCTCGAGGTCTACCTCTACGGGCTCGACGACAGCCGGGTGATCCTGCGCGACCATCACACGCCCGGCTTCCGCGTCAAGAACGACCCCGCACGGGGTTCGACCGACTTCGAGGTCGAGTCCGCGATCCAGTTCGGAGACTCCGGAAACCTCGATCACCTCGCGTGGTTCGGCCACGCCTCGGTCGGCTACACGTTCGACGCTGCGTGGAAGCCTCGCGTCCGGCTCGCGTGGGACTACGCCAGTGGCGACCCGGATCCCAACGACAACGAGAACAACAGTTTCGACACCCTCTTCGGGGCGCGGCGTTTCGAGTTCGGCCCGACGGGGATCTACGGCGCGGTGCTCCGGAGCAACCTGAACTCGCCGGAGATTCGCCTCACCCTGAAGCCGAGCGCCAGGACCTCAATCATGGCCGCACTTCGCGGCATCTGGCTGGCCGAGTCGCGGGACTTCTGGTTTCCCGCCGGCATCCGTGACACGACCGGGGCCGCCGGGACTCACGTGGGCGAGCAGCTCGAGGCACGGCTGCGGTACGACATCGTGCCGAACAGTCTGCGCTTCGAACTCGGTGGAGCCTACCTGTTCGCCGGCAGCTACCAGGATCGCGCCCCCAATGCGCGCGGCCAGGACACGGCCTACGGCTACGCCCAGCTCAACTGGTCTTTCTGACGACTCCGATCGAACCGTCCTGCGCTGAGCGCAGGCGGGGCTGGGTCTCGCCGTCGGGCCAGATGCCGGGCTCCGCGATTCCGCTCGAGCTCGTGGACCGCGCGTCGGTTCCGGCCGGCCCTGCGCGAAGTCTCGCCCCGCCTCACGTCCGAGATCTGGACGACACGTCCGGAAAGCGGACGAGTGCAGCTCGACAGGGCGGTCGCCGCCGATCTCATACGCACGACGCCGAATGTCCGCCTGTAGACGGTGCGGGTACGTTCGGATCGTGGACTGCGAATTGCGGAGACGTGCACAAGTGCCTCGCGAACGACCCACACCACACGGCCCGGCATCTCCGGCGGAAGCGGCATCCTCCAAAGTCCTGCACACCCTTCGCCCTCTCCGCACTCCTCGCACTTCCCGTCGCCGCGCAAGAACTCGGGGCCCCGGTCCCCGTGTTCGCGGGACAGGGAGTGAAGGCTCATTGGACTTTCCGCGACCCTCTCGCAGCCGACGCCTGCGGAGATGGTCTTTCCGACGAATTCGAGTTCGTCGTGGGGCCCTGGCCTCACATCGCCCCCTCTCCCCCTTCGACCGAAACCTGTCATGAAGAACTCGTCCTCTTGTACAGGCCTGCTGCTGGCCGGCCTGGTCTTCGTCTCAGCTGCATCGGCTCAGACGCCGCAGTTCAGCGCCGAGTACCTCGGTGCCGCGGTCCTCGTCAACGACATGAACGCCCACGGCGAGGTCGTCGGCTGGACGCTCTCGAACGGCGTCGAGGCCTTCGTCGCCGGTCCCGGCGGCCTCTATCAGCTCCTGCCTCACCCTCCCGGCTACAACTCCGCCTGGGCGCAGGGTATCAACGACTCCGGCGTGATCGTCGGCTCGACGGCGGTCGGTGGCTTTCCCGAGTTCGGCGAGGCTTGCGCCTGGTTTCCCGACGGCCAGGGCGGCTACACCACGCAAGTGTTCTCCGCGCTGCCCGGCCACACGCAGAGCGTGGCCTACGCCATCAACAACCGCGGAGACATCATCGGCAGCTCGCTCATGCCCGGGTTCCAGGGCGGTCCGACCGTGTGGTTCAACTCACCGTCGGGCACTCTGAATCTGAGTGTTCTCGGAGCACCCTCGTCCCCCAAGCAGATCAACGATCTCGGCGTGATCGTCGGCATCAACGGCGGCCTGTTCGACATCGACACGCTGCAGGCCATGCCTCTTCCGGCTCTGCCGTCCGGTTGGACCGGCTTCCAGGGGTGGGCGATCAACGAGCAGAACGAGCTCGCGGGAACCGGATTCCATGGATCCCAGCGCAGTGCGGCCATCTGGACGACGAGCGGCGGCTGGCAGTCGATCAGCTTCCTGGTCGATCAGTCCGCATCCGTTCAGGCCTTCGACATCAACAACGCAGGCTGGGCCACGGCGGAGATACCGACGCCTGCCGCATTCTTCCCCGGCGTGGGCACGGCCAGCTTGGCGTCGATGCTCGTTCCGGCTCAGCAGGGGACGTTCAGCTTCTCGGTCAACCTGGGCAACGCCGTGAACGATGCCGGACAGATAGCGGCGATTGGCACGGATGGCTCGACGGGGCTGTCGGGCGTCATCCTCCTGACTCCTGTGAGTGATCCCACGGTGCCCTACTGCGTCGGGAAGCTGAACTCCACGGGCTGCGTGCCCTTCCTGACGACGAACGGATTCCCGAGCGCCTCCTCGACGTCTCCGTTCTCGATCCTCGCGAGCGACCTCGTTCCCTCGGAGGCGGGGATCCTGCTGTACGGCACCCAGAAGGCCAACCTGAACTTCCACGGAGGCAAGCTCTGCGTGAAGGCGCCTCTGACCCGCGTGCTGCCGCCGAAGGTCGCCGTGAACGCCGGGGCGCCGCCGTGCTCGGGACGGATCACGCGCAACTTCAACAGCGTGATCCAGAGCGGTTCGGACAGCCTGCTGACGGTCGGCCAGACCGTTTGTGCGCAACTCCTCCAGCGGGACCCCGCCGACTCCGCGGGATTCGGGGACTCGCTGACCGATGCGGTCCAGTTCACGATCATTCCGTAGTCGCGGGACGCACCCTCCAGCACCGAGCCCGAAGAGCACGCGCTCTTCGGGTTCGCTCGTTCACTGCCCGGTGTAGCCCAGCGCGCGCAGGCGGGACTGGGTCTCGCTGTCGGGCGAGATGCCGGGTTCCGCGACGCCCGGGGCCGTGGCGGCGAGCTGGCGCAGGTGCTCGGCCCACTCGGGCCGTTCGTCGATGCGCTGCTCGTAGACGTTGGCGAGTTCGCGCGGGTCCTTGGCGAGGTCGTAGAGCTCGAACGAGTCCAGGTCGACGTCGTAGACGAGCTTGAAGCGGTGGTCGCGCAGGGCGATCAGGTCGCGCGGGGCCTCGGGCTGGCGCGTCTCCGCGATCAGGACGCGCCCGCCGTCGCGCAGGAGCGAGACGCCGCTCGCGCCCGGCAGCGGCGGGAGGCCCAGGAGCTCGAGCAGCGTCGGCGCGACGTCGACGTGCGGGACGACGTCCTCGGAGCGCTCGCGCAGGCGCCGCCGCGACGGGTGCCCGCGCGCGGGCTTGATGACGAGCGGGACGTGCAGCATCTCGTCGTAGAGGTTGACGATGTGGCCGATGCAGCCGTGCTCGCCCAGCGCCTCGCCGTGGTCGGACGTGAACACGATCGTGCTGGAGTCGTACAGGCCGCGCGCGCGCAGTCCGTCGAGGAGCTCTCCGACGGCGACGTCGGCGAACGCGACCTCGCGCGCGTAGCGCGCGGGGATCTCGGCGTCGGCAGGGCGCTCGTGCACCCAGGCCGCGAGCTGTAGCGGGCTCGCCTCCCCGTCGGCGACGAAGCGCACGCGCACGCGCGTGACCGGGTCGTTCAGCGCGCCCTCCTCGAACGAGAGCGGCAGCGCCCCGCGCCCGTCGCGCACGCGCAGGTCGCGCAGCTTGAAGGCCACGTCGGACTCGAACAGGAGCTCGTGCTCGCCCTCGGGGACGTCGAGGGGCAGGTCGAAGTACTGCATGTCCGCGATCGAGGCCTCGCCCAGCGCGGTGCCGTCCAGCGACATGCGCAGGGGCCGCTGCGCGCCGTTGCGCGCGTTGTAGGGCTCGTGCGGGTCGGCGTAGTGCGCGAAGAGAAAGAACGGCTGCGCGCCGGAAGCCAGCGCGTCCAGGCGCTCGTCCAGATCGGCGTTGCGCTCGTCCCCGGGGGTCAGCACCTGCGTGCCGCGGTCCCACTCCTGGAAGCCGCGATCGACGCCGCGCCCGTCCGCCACGGGCCACAGCGACGCCAGGCTGACCGCCGCGCCCGTGCGATACCCGTGCTCCTGCAGCCACTCCGACAGCACCGGCACCTGGCGCGGGACGGGCTGCCCGTTGTTGGTGACCCCGGTCAGGAACGGCTGCCGCGAGCTGAACAGCGCCGTATGCGCCGGCAGCGTGATCGGCGCGTGGCTGAAGGCCTGCTCGAACTCGACACCGTCCTTCGCCAGCCGCCGCACGTTCGGCATCTCCGCCCCGCCGCCGTCGGCACGCAGCGTGTCCACGACGATCACGACGAGGTTGTCGGGACTCCCGTCGGCCCCCGGCGCCGGCTC
>CAYGPA010000231.1:0-8509 GCA_964351535.1 uncultured Planctomycetaceae bacterium | reverse complement strand
GGTCACTTCGCGGTGACGGCCTCGGCCAGGGCCGACGCGATCACCTGGTAGCCGCGGCCGTTGGGGTGGATGCCGTCGTCCCAGAAGAGCTCGTCCTTCCCCAGGCCCGAGAAGAGCCGCGCGAGGTCCACGAGCCGCGCGTCCTCGGCCGCGGCGACGTCGCGCACGACCTGGTTGTACTCGCGGTGCAGAGCGTGCAACTCGGGCAGCGTGAGCGTCGTGTTGCCGTTCTCGGAGAGGAAGCGATGCCCCGCGACTCCGACGTTCCACGGAGCGGTCAAGAGCAGCGCCTGCGCGCCGTGCTCGCGCGCGGTGCGTACGATCGCCGTCAGGTTGCCGCGGTACTCGGCGAGCGAGACGCGCAGCGCGCCGTCGGTGCGGCGCTGGTGCAGCCTGCGCGAGAGCCACTGCACGATGCGCAGCGGCTCGACCGCGCGCCGCCAGGCCGGCTGGCTCGTGAGGATCTGCGCGTCGGGAACCGTGCGCGCGAGCCAGTGGTCGTTCCAGCCGAAGTACGCGCTGACCCAGTCGGGCTGGAGCTCCAGGACGCGTGCGCGCAGCTGGACCCGGCCCTGGTACGAGCTGTAGCCCGAGACGCCGGCGTTGATCACCTCGTACCCCGCTCCCAGCTCGCGTTGCAGCAGCTCGGGATAGGTCACCGCGCCGATGAACGTGCACGAGTCCCCCAGGCAGGCGATGCGCTGCACGCCGGCGGGCTTGGGCTCGGAGGGAGCCGGCCCGCGGAAGCCCAGAGCGTTGATCAGCGGCTCCTCCCCGGGAACGCCGTAGCCGGGGACGGGCGACCAGCCGAGCTCGTCGTCGGCGCGGTAGATGTCCTTGAACACCAGGTTGTCGCCGGAGAGGTCCGAGCCGAGCATGTCGGAGGTCGGCACGCCGTGCGCGTCCATCTGCACCGTCGTCGGATACAGGTGGAACTCGAACCCCGCGGCGCGCAAGTACAGCTCGAAGGCCGCCAGCGCGAGGGCGACCGAGGCGAGCGCGATCAGCGGCTTGCGCGCCTTCACGGCTCGACCCGATAGATGTGGAGGGCTCCCGCGATCGTGTCCACCGGCTCGAGGTCGCGGAAGGCCGCGAAGCGCTCGCCCGACACGGGCACGACGCGGCCGTTGTCGAGGACGACGTAGGAGTAGCCGACGAGGAAGTTCACGCTGATCGCGTACCAGCCCGGCGCGGGCTCGCCCGCGGGGACGAAGTAGCGGATGCCGTAGGCCTCCGGAGCGACGTGGCCGAAGTACGCGAGACCGATGCGGCCTAGCTGCTCGTCCTCGACGTACCGCGCCAGGTGCTTCAGCTCCTGCCCCCAGTCGACGTTGGAGTCCGCCAGGTGGCGATAGCCGCCCGCGCGGCCGCCGGCGAGCACGTTGAAGTAGGACAGGTGGTGCGGGAAGGCCGCGGCGGAGGAGACGGCGAAGAGCGCGAACAGCGCGCCCGCGGCGAGGCCGACGGGCGAGCGCGGGCGCAGGCGGGACGCGAGGGCGGCGAGCGCGACGATCGCCAGCGCGTAGCACGGCAGCACGTAGCGGATGCCGATGTTCAGCTTGCCCGTCAGGGAGAACACGCCGCCCCAGAGCGCGAACGGGCCGAGGAGCAGGGTCCATTCGGCCCACGCGGGCAGAGTTCCTCCGGCCGCGAGGTCGCGGCCGGAGGAACTCTGCCCGCGTGCTTCAGCTCGACGGCCCCCCGCAAGAAGCCCGGCGACCACGACGAGCACCGTGAGCCCGATCAGCGCCAGCGGCGTCTTGTAGAGCCAGGCAACCACGTAGTAGTGCTTCCAGCCGGCGGTCGACCACTCGCCCTCGAAATAGGACGGAATATCCGACACCTGCACGTCCTTGCCCTGCAGGTCCACGCCCTGCAGCCAGGCCCTGGGCGCGGGGAGCGGCAGGCCGGCGGGCAGAGTTTCCTTCAGCGCCTGGAAGCGCTCGCTCGCGGCGGGCAGCTCGCCGACCGTCGGAAGCGGCTCGCGAAACCCGAAGGTCGCGTGCAGCGCGAGCAGCGCCACGAGTCCGAACAGGACGACGTCGCCGGCGCGGCGGCCCGTCTTGCGAGCGACCCCCAGAGGCAGGGCGAGCAGCAGCAGCACCGGGGCCACGATCAGCACGGCGAACTTGACCGAGAGCGAGAGCCCGTAGAGCCCCGCCGAGGCGAGCAGGCGCCATGCTCCTCCGCGCGCCAGGTACTCGCGCAGGAAGAACACGGTCCCGACCAGCAGCGCCGTGACCGCGAGGTCCAGCGAGACGAGGCTGCCGAACGCGATCAGCTCCGGCGAGAACGCGAAGAGCCCCGCCGCCCAGAGGCCCGCGCGCGGGCCGCCCAGGCGGCGCGCCCAGGCCCACAGCACGAGGCCGAGGAACAGCGAGAGCGGCAGCATCGTCGCGCGCGCCCGCACGTACATCCCGTCGACGCGGTCGAGGTTCCGCCCCATGAAGCGCGTCGCGAACACCCACGGCTCCCACCCGTCCATCGCCGGCCGGCCGTTCTCGCGGTGGTCGACGAGCGTGTAGTCCGCCGGGTCGAGCGCGAGGCCGATCCAGCGCTTGAGCAGCGGCGGCGTCTTCACGCCGAGCTCGAGGTCGTCGGTCGCGCGCAGCGTCACGGCCTGCGGGACGAGGTGGAACTCGTCGACGGTCGCGGACTGGTGGCGCGCCTCGCCCCACGCGAGCAGGAGGTGGACGGCCAGCGCCGCGAACAGGGCCGCGAACTCGAGCCGGCGCGGCGTCGCGCCGCCGTCCTCTCCCGCGCCCTCGGACGCCGCCTGGGTCGCGTCCATGGCCCTACAAGCCGCGCAGCCAGTCCGGCACGAAGCGCGCGTGCTCGGGGTCCGCGAGCACGTCGTCGAGCGCGGAGACGAGCGCCGGCTTGTCCTTGGGCAGCGTGCCGCCGAGCGTCAGGTAGTTGCTGGCGTGGTTCGAGCGGAAGATCGACGCGTCGAGCTCGAGGTCGCCGACGAAGGTGCGCAGCTCCGCCGCGAGCTCGATCGGCGACAGCTCGTCGACCTCCCCGCGCTCGGCGTCCTCGAAGAGCGGCGTGTCCTCGACCGGCGTCATGACGAGCGTGCTGACGAAGCGCGGCTGGATCGCGTTGACGACGCGCGCCGACTCGCGCGCGTGCGCCTCGGAGAGCGCGCGCCCGCCCGCGCCGAGAAGGACCATCGTCGAGAGCTTCACGCCGGCCTCGCCGGCCTTCTGACCGACGCGGATCATCTCCTCGGCGTCGACGCCCTTCTTCAGCTGCTCGAGGACGACGTCGTGCCCGCTCTCGATGCCGAGGTAGTACTGCGTCAAGCCGGCCTCGCGCAGCCGCGCCATCTCGTCGACCGTGCGGACCTGCAGCGACTGCGGCGAGGCGTACACGCTGACGCGCTGGAGGTCGGGGAACGCGGCGTTCAGCTCGGCGAGGACCTGTTCGAGCAAGGCGGCCTTGGCGACCAGCGCGTCCCCGTCCGCCAGGAAGACCTTGCGCACGCTGGTCCCGAGCTGCTCCCGCGCCCAGCGGATCTCCTCGCGCAATTCATCGATGGGGCGCACGCGGAAGCGCTTGTGCCGGTACATCGCGCAGAACGTGCACTCGTTGTAACTGCACCCGATCGTGACCTGCAGGATCAGGCTGTTCGCCTCCGAGGGCGGCCGGTAGAGGGGTCCTTCGTAGTGGATCACGGCTGGCTGCGGGTCGGGGTGGCGGGCTTCGGGGGTCCGAATCGCTGCTTTCCGGCGGATCGACCGGGGACAAGCCGGGCCGGCGGGCCCATACTACCCGCCCTCGAATCCGGCGTGAACGCAGGGACGGGGCTCGACCCATTTCTACCCCACCAGCCGGCCCGCCCCGGCACCCACACCGGCACACGGAAAGCAGCCATGACGCTCCTCGAAAAGGTCTACGCGGAACTGAAGCAGGTCTACGACCCGGAGATCCCGGTCAACATCGTCGATCTGGGACTCGTCTACGACGTGAAGGTCGACGGCAAGGCCGCCAACATCACGATGACGCTGACCTCGCAGTCGTGCCCCGAGGCGAAGACCATCCCCGACATGGTCCGCCGGCGCTGCAACACGATCGACGACATCGACGAGACGAACGTGGAGATCGTCTGGGAGCCCGCGTGGGCTCCGCAGCGCATCTCGGAAGAGGGTCGCAAGATCCTCGGCATCGAAGACGACGCCTAGCCCCGGCTCGCGATCGCCGCGGACCGGCGGCTACTGCACCACGTTCATGTCGCCCGCCCCCATGGGCGGCGGCGCGTTCGGGTTCGTCTTCAGCTCGTTCTTCCAGGCCACCATGCGGGCCTTGGCGCCTTCGCGCTCGGCCTCGTCGATCATGCCCTTGCGCTGGTAGAACATCGACAGGCTCGTGTGTGCGAACGCGTCGTCGGGGTCCAGCTCGACGATGCGCAGGCCGGTCGCGACGGCTTCGTCCAGCAGCCCCGCCTGCATCTGGGCCATCGCGAGGCCGTGCAGCGCCTCCGTCCAGTCCGGATCGTCGGCCAGGGAGAGGCGATACGCCTCGATCGCCTCCTTGTGCTTGCCCTCGCCGAAGAGCTTCAGACCCTGCTTGTAGTGTTGGATGCGTTCGGACATGAGCGGCTCCGTGGTTCCGTTGGGTTCCGAGACGTGTCTCGAGGTTCGTCGGAGCGGCGGCGCGGCGCGCGTACACTTCGATCCGGCCCTTATCATAGAGCGCCCCAGCGGAGATCCCATGAACGCACGATCGCTTTCCTCGCCGCTCGCACTCGCGCTGGCCGTCGCGGCCTGGGTCGTGGCCTGCGGGAGCGGTGAGGATCCGCCGGCCGCGCCCGCGGACGCCGACAGGATCACGGCCTCCGCCGTGGTGCCCGAGAGGCGCTCCCCCGCCGCGAACGCCCCCGTTCCACCCGAGGCGCCCGAAGCCGAGCCGGCGAACGAGCTCGAGGCCGAGCTGGAGCGAGCGCGCGCGCGCTGGAAAGCCGACCCGACCGACGAAGACGCCGTCATCTGGTACGGCCGCCGGCTGGCCTACCTCGGCAGGTACCTCGAGGCCGAGAGGGTCTACACGAAGGGCCTCGAGCACCACCCCGAGAGCTACCGCCTGCGCCGCCATCGCGGGCACCGCCTGATCTCGATGCGCCGCTTCGAGGAGGCCGCGCGCGACCTGGCGCAAGCCGCGCGGCTCATCGAGGGCGTCCCGGACGCGGTCGAGCCCGACGGCATGCCCAACGAGCACGGCATTCCGCGCAGCACGACCCACTCGAACATCCACTACCACCTCGGGCTCGCGTGGTACCTGCAGGGCCAGTTCGAGCTCGCGGAGCGCAGCTGGGCACGGGGCCTCGAGGTCTCGCGCGTGAACGACGACATGCTGTGCGCGACGTCGTACTGGCTCTACCTCGCGCGGCGCCGACTGGGCGAGGAGGAGGGGGCGGCGCAGCTCCTCGAGCCCGTACGCGCGGACATGGAGATCCTCGAGAACCACGCGTACCACGACCTGCTGCGGCTCTTCCGCGGCGACGTCACCGAGGGCGAGGTCCTGGGCGCGGCCGAGCACGGCGGGGTCGACCACGCGACGCGCGCCTACGGCGTCGGAGCCTGGCACCTGGTCGAGGGCGACGAGGCGCGCGCGCTCGAGCTCTTCGAGCTCGCCGCGGGCTCGGGCAACTCCTCCGCCTTCGGCTACATCGCCGCCGAGGCGGAGCTGCGCCGGCTGCGCTGAACACGCGCCGCGGCCCAGCCGATCGCGGCCAGCGCGAACAGAAGCTGCGGCACCCAGGCCCACAGCACCGCGGGCCGGAAGCGCAGCGCCACCTCGGACGTGCCGGGCGGCAGCCAGACGCCCAGGTAGAACTCGTTCACGACGCAGGTCTCGAGCTCGCGGCCCGCGGACGTCGCCCGCCACGCCGGGTGGGCCTGCTCGCTGACGAAGAGCAGCGTGTCCGCGTCGCTCGGCGTCGTGCGGAACGTCCGCAGGTCGTCGCGCCGCTCGAGGGCCGCGGCGGGCAGCCGTGGCAGGCCGTCCAGCGGCCCGGCGAGGGTCACGGCGGCGCTCCCGGGGCGCGGGCCGACGCCTCCCGCGTCCGCGGCGATCTGCGCCTCGAGCAGCACGCCCCCGGTGCGCCCGCACAGTACGTGGCGACCGGCGCGACCCAGCAGCTCGAACCCCGGGACCGAGGACGAGCCGTCCGCGACGAGCGTGGCGACGCCCGTGTAGCCGAACTCGTCCGACGCCACGCGCCGCGGGTCGTCGAGGGCGGAGAAGATGCGTCCTTCGTTGATCATCCCGGTTCGCGAGAGGCGCCCGACGAGCTCCTGGTACGCCGTCGGCGCGAGCGAATCGAACGTGTGGATGCTGCGCAGCTCGAGGAGGCCTTCCTCGTTCGGCGGGACGACCTGGCGCCCGAGATGCGCGTACCGCGAACCGTCGGCGGTGCGCTCGCGCAGCGCGTCGACGAGGTCCGAGCTCGTGTGGATGCTGTCCACGGAGCGCGCGAGGAACAGCCGCTGCCCGTAGGCGAACGGCGTGACGGCCGCCAGCAAGAGCAGCACCGCGGGCCGCCCCGTGGCGCAGAAAGCGGCGGCGCCGATCGTCAGCAGCGCGGCGAGCGCGGTGTGCGCCGCCTGCGCCGCCGGTCCCTGTCCGACGAGCACGGCGGCGAACGGCAGCAGCACGAGCCACGGCAGCGGGTGCTTCCAGCCCTTCGGGCTCTCGAGCAGCGCGTCGGCGGCGAGCGCGGCCAGCACGAACAGCGGGATCCACGCCGAGGCCAGGGGCAGGAAGCGCGACAGGTTCCAGCCGAGGTGATCCACGCCGAAGCCGTACAGCGCGGGCCAGGCCGTCGCGAGCGCCGCGCACGCGAACGCGCCGAGCCAGAACCCTCGCCGTCGTCCCGCGAACATCGCGGCCAGGACGAGCGCCGCGTACGCCGGCGTCAGGCTGACGGCGTCGAACTCGAACTGCGTGCGGGGCGAGATCGGGTTCCCCCACCAGAACGCGTCGAAGAACTGGGTGGCGAAGCGCGCGAGCACCTCGGTGTCCGCGAGGTCCGGCAGGCTCGAGACGAAGTAGTCCCGGTCCATCTCGAAGCGCGCCGAGCGCCGCGCGTTCTCGACGAGATCGGCCGCCACGGGCGCGGTCGAGAGCAGTCCGAGCGCTCCGACGGCCAAGAGGCCCGTCCCCCGGCGCAGCGCGACCCTCCACCGGTCCGGCCCCGGCCGCGCACGCCACGCGCTCAGCACGGCGAAGGCGCCGAGGAGGGTGGCGTGGTGCACGATCTGCTGCGGATAGCCCGTCAGGACGAGCGAGTGCGTCGCCAGCGCGACCAGCAGGCCGTGCCCGACGGAAGGTCGACGGCACCACCCCGCGATCCCCCACGCGAGCGCCACCGACCAGCAGACCGTGGAGGCGAACATCACGAAGCTGAGCCAGTAGACGACGAACACGCCGGTCGCCAGCCCGAGGGAGCCGAACGCGCAGGCGGCCGGCCGGAGGCCGAGCTCGCGCAGGAAGCCGAACGAGAAGAGCGCCGCCAGCGCGAGCGTCGCCAGCGCGAGCCACGTGTACAGCCGAAACGGGTCCGAGGTGACGAGCGACAGCGCGTGCGTCAGCCAGAAGGCCTTCGTGAACCCGAAGGTGTGCGGCGCCGGGCGGCCGAGCTCGACGGTCGGGTTCCAGGTCGCGATCCAGGCCGCGTGGTCGCCGTTCAGCTGCCGCGCGAGCTCCGGGACGTAGCAGCAGCTCTGGTCGGTGAACGTCCGGTTCGAGACGTACTCGCCCGACGGCGCGGCGATCTTCCCGACTTCGAGCGCGTTGTCGTGCGGGAAGAGCACGTACCCACGCAACACGACGGGCGCGAAGACGAGGACCAGGAGCGCGAGGACTCCGAGAAGGGCTGCGCGGTGCGAGTGCATGGCCGCCGAGGGGCGCGGCGATCGTAGCGGAGCCCCGGGTCCCGGCAAGGCCGCGGACGCTCTCCGCTAGTGGCGACGGTCGAAACGGCGGGCGAAGACGTCGTACTCGTCGTCGCCGAGCAGGTCGGCGATCGCGGATTTCCAGCGCCGCGGCTCTTCGGGATCGAGGCCCGCTTCCGCGTAGAGCCAGTCGGCGGGAACCCGGACGTAGCCCTCCTCCCGGGCCTTCACGCAGAGCTCGTGAAGGCGCTCGATGCCGATGCGCGAAGCGAGGAGGTAGCCGAGTCCGTAGAGGACGCGCTGGCTGCCGGCGTCCTCGATGATCCACATGCCGCTGGCGTCGAGCTCGAGCGCCTCGGTGGCGGAGGGCAGCTGCGTGGCGTCGACGTCACCGGACACCCACCAGGGCACGAGCGGCGCGGCGGCCTCGGCCCCGCTCACCGAGGCGTCGACGGCGCGCGGCATCTCGACGGTCATGCCGCCCGAGATCGCGGTCGACAGCGCGACGGCGTTCTCGACGCGAATCTCCGCGCCGTAGCGCGGGTCGACTTCCATCGACACGAGCTGGGCGAGCCCCTCCTCGACGACCTGGGGCAGCGCGTCCCAGACCTCGC
>CAYGPA010000230.1:1699-8530 GCA_964351535.1 uncultured Planctomycetaceae bacterium | reverse complement strand
CGGGCAGGGCCGGCGGCCTGCCGCGTGCGGCCGCGGGCGCCGCCTCGGCGCTGCGCGCCGGACCCCCCTGCGCGTCGGGAGCCTGCTGCGCGGGCGCCTCCGCGGCCTGCCGCGACCGCGAGTCGTCGGCCCGACCCCGGCTCCGCTGGAGGGCCGCGGCCTCGAGGTCGAGCGACGCGAGGCACGCGGCCAGCAGGACGATGCGCAGCGGGCAGAGAGTGGACGGGAGAGCCATGGGAGTCCTCGGAGGTGGGGCGTGGGTTCTCGGGGCGCGCGCGCCGCGAGCGCCTCCTCGAGGCCACGAGCCGCCCTCGTTCCCTGCGTCGTTTCTCGACTCCGACCGTACGGAATCCTCGAACATCGAGGTCGCCCGGCGCTCGCGGGGCGGGGCCGCAGCGCCTCAGTCGTCGAGGTGCCGGAGCTCCTCGACCGGCAGCGGGTCGCCGGCCAGGATCTCCCGGATGACGTCCCACGTGGCGTCGTCGGGTTCGAACTCGGCGACCAGCGCCGCGGTCACGTCGACGAACTCCGCCCGCGCATCCGCGTAGACGAGATCCCACCTGGAGACGAGGACGTCCACGCCCGCGTCGCGCGCGATACGGGAGAGCCGCGGTCGGATGCGCTCGAGAATGTCGTCCACCGGCGTCGCGCCGAAGGCCTGCTCGTGGACCCGTCGCTGCATGGCCGGGCCCAGCTCCTCCAGCCGGGCGACCTCGTCCCCGTCGCCGGCATCTCGCGCGCGCTCCAGGGCCTCCAGCTGTTCGTGCAGCTCGTCCGCGAATCCCCGCGAGCGCACGTGGGCCACCGCGACGGCGCGCGAGTCGAAGGTACCCACGACGACCCGGGGGTGGTCGTTCGAGGCCGTCGTCTCGGCCGCGTTCAGGGTCAGGGCGAGGGCGGCCCCCGCGAGGATTCCGAGGAACTTCGTCATGGCTCTCTCCGTTCTCGAGCCCGTTCGCGCCGCTCCCGGCCGGGCTTCTGGAAGGCCCGACACCCCGGCGGCGCGAGCGTGCCATCCCAGCAGCCGCCCGCCGTCGGGGGGCAGCGGAAGGGCGAAGCCCGTCGATTCACGCCGCGAATCGACGGCGGCTCCGGGCGCGGGCGAGTCGGTTTCCCGCCCCTGAGACCGCGGGCCGGGGGGGAGGGTCCGAGGTGCCACCACGGGCCCGAAGGGGCGATTGTCGATCCCTCGGGGCCCGCGCGAGGCCGGCCGACCCCCTACCGCCCGGCCGATCGGGCCCCCCCGCCGGAACCGGTGAGATCGATCGGATCCGGGGGTGCCGCTTCCGCGCGGGACTCCCGCATCCTATAACGGTGCGTGGAGAAGCGTCCGGTGCCCGTCTCGGGTACCCGGGTCCCTCTCCACTCCGCGGCGAACCTGCTGCACGTGCATCGACACGTGGGGAACGTCGCAACGAGCGCGGCCCACCGTGGGTCGTGCACCACTCGACAGAATCGAAAGCTTGATGATCCGCGTTTCCGAACACCTTTCCGTTGGTCAGGTTCACGAACGCTGACCAAGGAAAGAAGAACTGCTCATGGGTAATCGACTGTACGTCGGCAACCTCTCCTGGGACACCACTGAGGATGCCCTGCGCGCCGCGATCGAAGAGACCGGCGGTACCTGCAAGGACATTCACATCGTCACCGATCGTGAGACCGGGCGCCCGCGAGGATTCGCGTTCGCCGAGATGTCGAACGATGCGGAGGCCAAAGCCGTCATCGAAGCGATGGACGGCAAGGACCTCCAGGGTCGCAACCTGACCGTCAACGAAGCCAAGCCGCGCCCGACGGGCGGCGGCGGCGGCCATCGTGGCGGCGGCGGCGGCGGTGGCGGCGGTCGCTGGTAGACCGCGCGTCCTCCCATTTCGTGCGGGCGGCGGGTCTAGGCCTGCCGCCCGTCTTGCTTTCTGCCCGCGCCCGCGGCGCGCCCCTGCGCTGCGCTGCGCCTCCCTCTGCGAACGGAACCCGATGACTCCTCCTCCGCCCGAATCCCAAGAGAAGCGACAGCGCAACCGGCGCAAGCAACTGAAGCGCAAGGAGAAGCTCGAGCGTCGACTGCAGCGCAAGGACGACAAGCGTCGCGCGGACAACCCGCTCTACCACACGCTTCACCGCGGAGACGAGCTGTACCAGGTCGAGACCGACCTGTGGCTGGCCGTGCTCGACCTCGCCATGGTCTCGGGCTGGGCGCCGCCCGAGTCCGACCCCGAGTCCGAGGACCAGCCCAAGGCCGTCGCCTACGCGACCCCCGCGGGACTCGAGCTCAGCGGTGACGAGACGAAGGCGCTCGCCACGTCGATCCTGAAGCTCCTGCCGATGATCTCCGAGGAAGAACTGCCGCTCTCGCAGCTCCCGTTCGGCTACGAGAACACGAAGAAGCTCCTCGCCCGTCGGGCCGCGGGCGAGCAGCTCCCCAACGAAGAAGCCACCGCCGCACACGAGATGCTCAGCGGCCCCCCGAAGAAGGAAGTCGAGCGGCTGGCGATGTTCCTGCAGGACGGTCCGGTCTCCATCGAGGCCAGCTGATCGTCGGAAGACCCCGCGCGGACCGCACGACTCGGTCCGCGCCGCTCGGAGGAGGCATGAAGCCCGTCCTGCTGCTCGGTCTCGCGCTCGCGCCGCTCCTGGCGGCGCTCGACGTCTGCGACAACTGTCGCGCGGACAAGCTCTGCCGGCCGCACGCAGAGCACGAGCAGGCCGAGATCGAACGCCTGCGGCCCGCCCTCGAGTCGGAGGATGCGGACGAGCGGATCGAGGCCCTCGAGGAACTCGCCGCGCTCTCGCTCGAGCACGAGAACGCGCCCGGTGAAGACGCGGCCGTGCTCCTCGCCGCGGCCCTCGAGGACGTCTCGCTGCACGTGCGGGAGGAGGCGCTGCTGCTTCTGACCGACGGCCAGCACCCCGAGGTCACGGTCGCGGCCGTCGTCGACGTCCTCGAGGGCTTCAAGCGCCACATGTGGACGCTCGTCGAGACGCTCATGGGCCCGGATCAGCGCGGCGGCACGACCGCCGACGCGATGCGCTACCTGGAGACCGCCATGCGCGTCAGCGGCAACGTGCGCGACGACCGCGTGGTCAAGGCCCTCGCCGCGGTCCTGCTCGCGATGCCCGACGAGATGCGCGGTGAGCCCGTGGCCATGGCGGCGACGCGCTCGCTCCTCGACCTCGGCACGCGCAACGCGGTGCAAGCCGTCCTGCGCCAGTTCCGACCCTGGACCGACGACCACAAGATGCTCCCCATCCAGGAGGCCCTGCGCGAGTTCGCAACCGACCTCGGCAGCGAGGACGTTCCCGAGATCGGCCCGGACGCCCGCGACGCCTGGGATCGCTGGCTCAAGAAGCATTCTCGGGACCTCCCCACCAAGCTCGGAAAGTGGCAGGGAGTGCCCCCCGAGGGCGAGGACGAGGACGACTAGCCCGCGACCGCGGGAAGCTCTACGATGCGCAGCAGGGGGCTTCGGCTCCCTGTTCCTCGCGCGGCCCCGAGGGGTCCGCGCCATCCCTTGACCTCTGCTTGCCTGCGACGTCTACCGTTTCGCGCGTCGATGCCCAGCCGAGCACCTTCTCTGAATTGGAAACCACCATGGGTAGTCGACTCTACGTAGGCAACCTCTCCTGGGACACCACCGAAGACTCTCTGCGAGCCGCGCTCGAAGAGACCGGCGGAACCTGCCGAGACATCCACATCGTCACCGATCGCGAGACGGGCCGGCCGCGCGGGTTCGCGTTCGCCGAGATGTCCAGTGACGCCGAGGCCCAGGCCGTGATCGAGGCGCTGGACGGCAAGGAGCTCGAGGGCCGCAACCTCACCGTCAACGAAGCCAAGCCGCGCGCAACCGGCGGCGGCGGCGGCGGCGGTGGTCGCCGCGGCGGCGGCGGCGGTGGCGGAGGCGGCGGGCGCTGGTAAGCGCCAGGCCGCGGTTCCGCCCGCAGCACGACGACCGCCGGGGCGCTCGCGCCTCGGCGGTCGTTCTCGTGGGTCGGCTCCCGATCCGCGGGGAGTCGTCGCGCCAGGCGCCAGGTTGCTCCTGCGGAGGACGACGTCGACGGCCCGCTGCGCACGGCGTCGCGGCGTGGTCCGACATCACTCGTCGGTGTACCCGAGCTCGCGCAGCGACGCGCGCATCTCCTCGTCGAGTTCGATCGCCTCCATCACGCGCGAAGGCTCCGCCAGGTAGCGCTGCACCTGCTCGGCGTGCCGGGGCAGATCCAGGCCGGCCTCGCGAACGATGTCCGCTCCGCGCGGGTCGACGAGCGCCGTGGGCCGGAAGTCGCGCTCTCCGCCCGGACCGGGGCTGGAGACGACTCCGACCTGGCCCAGGCCTCCCACGTGCACTCCCAGGAGATTGCCCTGGTCGCAGAACACGGCGCGATCGGGGACCTGGCCGGCCGCCACCTCCAGGAGATCCGCGGGTCGGTCCCAGCGCTGCGCCGCCGGCGCGTCGCCGAGCTCGGCGGTCAGTGTGCGGAAGACGTCCACGTGGCCGACCGTGGTCGTCACGCGGCTGCCCGGCTGCACGTCGGGATGCTTGAAGATCAGCGGCACGAAGGACTGGTCCGGGGTCACCGCGTGACCGTGGGCGAAGTAGTAGCCGTTCTCCCCCAGCGCCTCCCCGTGGTCGGCCGTGAAGAGGATCACCGCGTCCTCGTAGCGGCCCGAGTCCTCGAGCCAGTCGAGCAGCTTCCCGAAGGACCGGTCGAAGAACGCGATCTCGGCGTCGTAGCGCGCGACGAACTCGTTCAGGTGGCGCACGCCGTCGAGCCGCTGGTAGGCGGGGACGAAGCCCTCGCCGCTGTTCCTCTCCATGTCGTCCGACTCGGGCACCACCGGTCCCGGTTCGTCGGGCGCGAAGCGCTCCGCGAACTCCGCGGGCGGACTGTACGGTCCGTGGGGATCCATGTAGTGCAGGTAGAGGAACACGCGCTCGTCCGCATCGAGTTGCTCGAGCCACTCCATGGCGGCCGCGGTCGCGGCGGGTGCGACGCGCTGCTGGAAGCGCGGCCCCCTGCGCGTCTCGACCTGCTTCAGGTCGTACGTCTCGAAGCCCTGGTGGAACCCCTGGGCGGGAGGCAGGACGGGATTGCAGACGATTGCGCCCGTGGTGTAGCCGGCGTCGCGGAAGCGCTCCGCCAGCGTGACCTCGTCGGGGACGAGCAGGCGCATCCCGTTGGCGTACCCGAAGCTGTGGAAGCGCGGGTACTTGCCCGTCAGGATCGACGCGACCGAGGGGCCGGTGAATGCCGAGGCGGCGACGACGTTCTCGAACAGCGCGCCGTCCTCGGCCAGGCGGTCCACGCTGGGAGACGTGGGGCGACCGTAGCCGTAGCAGCTCAGGTGATCCGCTCGCAGCGTGTCGACGACGACCAGGATCACGTCCCGCGGCTCACCCGGCGCGCGCACGGGCTCGTGGGGCGGCGTCGCGGGGGCGCAAGCGGCCAGGAGCGCAGAGCCCCCGAGAGCGGTCGCGAGTCGTGACAGGATGGATCGGGACATCGTGCAATCGCCCGCGCGGCAGGTCACCGACCTCCGGCTCCCGACGCAGGTACGCAGTATAGCCTGCGCGCGCCGTCCGAGTCTCGGGGCGCACGCGCGCTCGCGCACCCTGTCACCGGACGCCGACGTGTTCGCGCGCTCCTACGCGTCCTCGCCCTCACGACCGCGGACGCTTGGCTCGTTCGCGCCGCGGGCGGTCGCGCGCTCGACCAGCTCGTCGATCCAGGCGGCCCGCTGCTCCTCGTTCGCCTCCGTGTCCCGGTGGCGCGCACGGACTTCGTCGTCCGGGACTCCCGCCAGGCGGCCCAGCATCGTCGCGGGACCGAACGAATAGCCGCCACCGTGCCAGCGAGCCATCTCCTCCAGCGCGGGGATCGATTGCGCGCGCAGGCGCGCCAGCAGCTCGGGGTCGCGCGCCTTCGTCAAGTGGTACAGGAGTCCGGAGGCCTTGTTGCGATCGGTCCACTCGAGCGACTCGAGCATGTCCAGGAACGGCTGTGGGTCCAGCTCGATAGCGAAGTCGTCTCGCTCGCCGGCCCAGTCCGCCAGCACGAGGAGCGCGCGCGTGGCGTTGTTGCGCACGGCGGAGTCTGGATCGACCACACCCGGGGCGAGCCAGCGGACCACCGCGGGCTTGTCGGGGAGGAACGCGACGGCGCGGGCGGCGACCGTGCGGTGCTTCGCGTCGGCGGACTCGAGCAGGACGCGCGGCAGGAGCTCGGCGTGCTCGAGCGCGAGCGTCCGCAGCTCGATCTCCTTCTCGCGGGCCGGCGGGTACTGCGACAGGGAGTAGCCCTCGTCGCGATCCTCCGAGCTCATGCCCTTGACGATTCCTTCGTACCCGAGCTCCATGATGGCGTCGTAGAGCGTCACGAAGGACTCCGGCAGGCGCGCGTCCCCGCTCGGCGCCGGGCGCAGCTCGAGCCGCGGCGCATCGTCCTCCTCGATCCCGACCAGCAGGATCTCGTTGCCGGGGATCATCATCTGGATCAGCTTCGCGTCGGCGATACCGTCGATGGCGAGCAGCCGCTCGCGCGCGGCGTCGCGGTCGTAGTCGAGCGGCTCGCCAGGCGTGACCGCGAGCGCCTCGTGGACGAGCCGCACGTCGACGGTGCGCAGCCCGTACAGGTCGATGTGGTGGAAGGTCCGCTGAGGCGGGGCCTGGAGGCACAGCGCGGCGGTGGCGACGAGCGAGAACATCGGCATCGAACTCCTGGCGAGGCGGGTCGGCAACGGGCCCTGACGGATCGCAGGGCGCACCCCGGTGCATTCGGACGGAAACCCCGACTGTTGGTCGAAATCCGCCGCCGATCCGTGCGATCAGCCCTCGATCC
>CAYGPA010000230.1:0-1599 GCA_964351535.1 uncultured Planctomycetaceae bacterium | reverse complement strand
CGATCCGTGCGATCAGCCCTCGATCCACGCGATCAGGCGATCGACCGCCGCCTGCACGAAGGCGGGGGCTTCGGCGTGGGCTTCGAGCTCCTCGAACTCGATCGTGTCGGGCAGGTGCGCGCGCAGCGCGTCGCGGAAGGCGCGGTCGCCCTCGGGGTCGTGCAGCTCGCCGCCGGGGATTCCGTAGCGGCTCGTGCCGCCCGCGGGGAAGAGAAAGCTCGCGCGGCCGCGCGTGTGCGCCAGGCGGCGTCCGACCTCGGCGGCGACTTGCTCCAGCTCGGAGGCGGAGAGGCGCGGAGCCAGGATGATCGGGTTGTGGAAGACGACCTGGTGGTCGCTCCAGCGCTCGGGGACGGTGTCCGGCTCGACGATCAGTCCCACGTGCTCCGCGCCGCCGGGGCAGATCACCTGGGGCAGGCCCAGCTCGCCGGCGACCGTCAGGCGCTCGGGTCCGCCGGCGCGCAGTCCGTGGAACACCTCGTCGGAGATCTCGCCGAGCGCGTAGTCGAACACCGCGCCGATCAGGCCCTCCTTCATCATCTGCTCCATCGCGCGGCCGCCCGAGCCGACGGCGTGGAAGACGATGACCTCGTAGCCGGCGCGCTCGAAGAGCTCCAGCGCGTGCATCGCGCCCTGTGTCAGCACCCCGAGGTTCGTCATGCCGATCACGGGCTTGTCGCCGCGCGCGGCGGCCACCGGCACGTCGACGCGCGCCATCCCCACGGCCGCCCCGGCCGCGTTGGCGAGGACCTTGCGCGTGAACGGATTGAGGCCCAGCAGGTCGCCGACGGAGAACATCATCGTGACGTCCTTGATGCCGACGAAGGCCGACGTGTCGCCCGACGCGACGGTCGACACGAGGATCTTCGGCAGGCCGTACGGCAGTGCCTGCAGCACCTGAGCACAATTCGAGGTGCCCTGCGTGCCGCCCATGCCCAGCACGGCGTGCACCTGCCCCGCGGCGACGCGCTCGGCGAGCAGAGCCGTGGCCCCGCGGATCATCACGGGGGACGCTTCCTGACGCGTGGGCTTCTTCAGCAGCTCGGACAGCGCGGTGCCGCCGGCCTCGGCGACGACCTCGCGGGAGAGGTCGGCGGGCTCCTTGGCCTCGCCGACGACGCCCATGTCGACGAGCAGCGCCCGCGCGCCCTGCGCCTCGATCTGCTCGCGCAGGTAGCGGGCCTCTTGCCCCTTCGTGTCCAGCGTGGCGAGGACGGCGACGACGGTGTCCATGGCGGGTCTCCTCACTTCGCCCAGCGCAGGCCGGCGAAGCGCTGGGCCGTCTCCAGCACGGCCTTCTCGATGGGAATGCGCTCGGTCGAAGAGCCGGTCCATATGCCGTGCCCCGAGGTGTGGTCCAGCATGAACTGCGCGTCCTCGGGAGTCTCGAGCGCCGCGCCGTGCGCGATCAGCATCACGTCGGGGTCGAGGGCGCGCACCTTGGCGTAAACCTCCTCGGTGCGGCGCGCGGTGTCGTGAATCGTCTCGCCCGAGTCGTAGCCCCGCAGCCCGCCCTTGGTCGTGCCGGCGTGGAAGCAGAAGAGGTCCGGGCGCGCGCCCTCGACCAGCGCGAGGCTGTCCTCCTCGTCGAAGGCCAGG
>CAYGPA010000229.1:0-8565 GCA_964351535.1 uncultured Planctomycetaceae bacterium | reverse complement strand
GCGACCAAGATCATCGGTCTGCGGAAGGACTCGAACTTCCTGCTCACGACGATCCTCTGGGGAAACGTCGGCGCGAACGTGCTGCTGACGATGCTGACCGACTCGGTGATGGCCGGCGCGTACGCCTTCTTCTTCTCGACGTTCGGGATCACGTTCTTCGGCGAGATCGTCCCGCAGGCCTGGTTCTCGCGGAACGCGCTGAAGATGGGGGCCGCGCTGACGCCGTTCCTGCGCCTGTACCAGTGGATCCTGTGGCCGGTCGCGAAGCCGTCGGCGTGGTTCCTCGACCGCTGGCTGGGCTCCGAGGGGATCTCGTACCTGCGCGAGCACGACCTGCGCCGCGTGATCACGAGGCACATGGAGGCCGACGAGGCCGACCTCGAGATGCGCGAAGGCCGCGGAGCGCTGAACTTCCTGGCCCTCGACGACCTGACGCTCGGCGAGGAGGGAGAGCCCGTCGATCCGCTCTCGATCCTCACGCTCCCCGTCCAGCTCGACCTGCCCGTGATCCCGAGGTGCGAGCCCTCGGCCGACGACCCGTTCGTCCGCCAGGTCGACCAGTCGCGGCACAAGTGGGTGATCCTCTGCGGCGAGCAAGAGGGGCCGCTGCTCGTGCTGGACGCCGACGAGTTCCTGCGCGGCCTCTTCATGCGCCTCGAGGGCTTCAACCCTTACCGATGCTGCCACCGCCCGATCGTCGTCCGCGACCCCCGCGTCACGATCGGCATGGTCCTGCGGAAGCTACGCGTGCGAGCCGAGGGCCCCGGCGACGACGTGATCGACGACGACCTCATCCTCCTCTGGGCCGACGACCACCGCCGCGTCCTGACCGGCGCCGACCTGCTGGGCTTCCTGCTGCGCGGGATCGTCCCGGTGGTCTAGGGCGAGCGATTCTTCGAAGACTGTTCGAGACCGATTCCGAGGCACTCGGTTGTATGGAGGGCACCCGATCTCCGCGTGTTTCGCCGATCTCCGAACCATGAGCACCTCACGCTTTCCGCGCCCTCTCTTGACGGCTCTGGCGCTTCTCTGTCCCACCGTCGCGTCAGCACAGACCCTCGTCGACGTCGAGTACAAGACGGTCTCCGGGGTTCCACTGCACCTTGACCTGTACTTGCCTTCGGCGCCCACGGGGCCCACGCCACTCGTGCTCTGGATCCATGGCGGCGCATGGATGAGGGGGAGCAAGGCCCTCGACGTCGGGATGATCCAGGGCTTGCTCGACGCGAAGATCGCGGTGGCGAGCGTGGACTACCGGCTCACTTCGCAGGGAGCGGTCTTCGGCGCCGAAAACGTCGTGTTTCCCGCGCAGATCGACGACGTACAGGATGCCATTCTCTTCCTGAGGGCCAACGCGACGAACTACGGGCTCGACCCACGGCGCTTCGGGACCTGGGGCATCTCGTCAGGCGGACATCTCGCCGCCCTCGCGGGGACCATGGGAGACGCAAACGACGCGCGCGGTGACACGAGCGTGCAGGCCATCGGGGATGGCTTTGGGCCTACGGACTTCTTCTCGATGGACGTCGATGCCGCGGCGTTCGGCTGTTCCACGTTCCTCGTGCACGACGATCCCAACTCACCCGAGTCCATCCTCGTCGGATTCGATGGGCCGGGAGAGGGAATCGGCGTGTTGCGCGATAGTCCGAACCTGCCGGAGTACCAGCTCGTCGTTGCCGCGAATCCGATGACGTTCCTCGATCCGAGTGATCCGCCGCTCTACGCGGTGCACGGCAATGCCGACTGTGTCGTGTCCGTGGGACAGAGCGTGCGCCTGGTCGATGCCTACCTGGCGGCGGGGCTCGACGCGCGGCTCGCCACACACGGCGGGGGGCACAGTTTGCCGGCCGCGTCGATCCACGAGTTCACCGCGTTCTTCATCATCGAACTCGATGGACGTTTCACCGCCTCGCCGATCGCCGACCAGGTCGGCGGGACCCCGTGGCGGGAGGACTTCTCGATCGCGTCGATCGGCTACCTCGACGACCAGGCGTCGCCCCCCGATTTCGACAACGAGACCCCACAGGTCACCGAACGCCTCTGGGGCGGCTGCAACATGAGCGTCACGGCTGGCGCGTTGCACCACGCGGTCGCTCTCGACCCGCACCCGGAAGTGTCGACCGACGGTGGTTCGCTCTTCTTCAACGCAGGCGCCCTGGCCGCGGGCTCGCGGGCCTACACGCGCTTCACGGCGCCGCGCGATCTGAGCAACACGGGGGAGCTCCAGCTGTTGATCGGCAAGGCCACCACGGTCGGGGGCACCCGCCTCCGCGTGCTGCTACGCGACGCGGTGGGCTGGTGGAGGTCCGAGGTCGTTTCGTCCCCGTTCGTCGCTGGCGCGTCCTCGGCGGCCCCGTTCGATATCGACCTGCAAGCTCTGTCGTGGGAAGGCATCCATACAGCCAGCGGCGCCGGGGCCGACATGGACGAGCTGGATGTGGGCGGTGAGACCGGACCCCTCGTGCCGACCGTGGCCGGCACGCCCGCCTGGTCCAGCATCGACGGGATCGGCTTCGAGATGGCGGCCGGCAATCACCTCCAGCGGATGTTCGCGATCGACCGCGCGGTGCTCGGCGCGGGGACAGGCCCCTCGCCCAGGCTGGCTCGCTGAACACGGCCTTGCGCGTGTCGGATGCTCGTGAAGCCGCGGGAGATCACGCCACGGGCTGGACGGTCGGGAGCATCGCGCCAGTCCACGCGTCCATGCCGCCGGTGAGGTCCGTCAGGTGGGCGAAGCCCGCGCGGGCGAGCAGGCTGGTCGCGAGGGAGGAGCGGTAGCCCGAGCGGCAGGCGACGACCAGCTCGCGGTCGCGCGGGATCGACGCGAGGCGTTCCTCGAGGTGGTTCACCGGGACGTGCAGGCCGCCTTCGACGTGGCCCTCGTTCCATTCGCGTTCGGTGCGCACGTCGAGGACCAGGGGCGCGTTCGGCGCCGCCAGCCGGGCGGCCAGCTCGGCGGCCGTCGCGCGGTCGTGGCGCGCGACGAGCTCGGGTCGCGAGCTCAGGGCCTCGAACCCGCCCGCGAGGTGGCCCAGCACGCGGTCGAGTCCGATGCGGCCGAGGCGCATCGCGGCCTCGTACTCGCGTCCGGCGGGCGCGACGATCACGACGTCACGGTCCACGGGCAGGACCGTGCCGGCCCAGGTCGCGAACTTGCCGTCGATGCCGATGTTCAGGCTGCCCGCCAGGTGGCCGTCGGCGAACTCGACCGCGTCGCGCACGTCGAGCACGGTCGCGCCCGCGCGCTGCAGCGCGACGACCTGGTCGACGTCGAGCGCCTTCGTGGCCTGCGTCAGGCTCTGCTCGAGGGTCGGCCGCTCGCGGCGGTTCAGCACCGCGTCGTGGGAGAAGTAGGCCGGTACCTCGGGCAGCTCGGCCGTCACGGAGGCGATGAACTCCTCCTTGCTCATCGGCTGCAGCGCGTAGTTGAACTTGCGCTGGTCCCCGATCGTCGTGTGGGTCTCCTTGCCGAGGTTCTTGCCGCACATCGAGCCGGCACCGTGCGCCGGGTACACGATCGTGGCGTCGGGCAGCGGCAGGAGCTTCGTGTGCAGCGAATCGTAGAGCGATGCAGCCAGCTCGCGCGCCGTGACGCCCACCGACGCCATCAGGTCCGGACGGCCGACGTCGCCGACGAACAGCGTGTCGCCGGTGAACACGGCGTGCGGCAGGCTGTCGCTGCAGGCGAGGTCGAAGAGCAGCATCGAGATCCCTTCCGGCGTGTGTCCCGGAGTCTCCAGGAAGCGGAAGCGCACGTGGCCGAACTCCAGGGTGTCGCCGTCCTTCAGCGGGGTGAACTCGTACTCGGCCCGGCCCTTCGCGCCCAGGCCGATGCGCGCGCCCGTGCGCTCGCGCAGCTCGAGGTGGCCCGAGACGAAGTCGGCGTGGAAGTGCGTCAAGAGGACGTGGGCGATCTTCGCGCCGTGCCGCTGCGCCTCCTCGAGGTACTGCGCGACGTCGCGCTGCGGGTCGATCACCGCAGCGGTCCCGGTCCGCTCGTCGACGACGATGTACGAGGCGTGGGCGAGGCACCCCAGGTAGAACTGCTTGACGATCATGGCGGTCTCCGAAGAAGGATCGGCAGCGTAGCGCGTTCCGGAGTTCGAGCCAATCGGCGCACCGGAGCGGAACCCGCGCCCGGACTCTCGACGGCCCGTGTGCGTCGCTACGATGGCGCCATGCCCGTCGAGACTCCTGCGTTCGAGGACTCCCCTGGACGGCCTCGTCCGCGGGGGAAGCCGCTTCGAGGAGCCGTGCGCTTCGCGTTGGCGGCCTGCGCGCTGGGGCTCGCCGGCTGTGCGACCCCGGCGCCGTCGAGCCGCGACGTCGTGGCGACCGACCCCGCGGACGCCGCGCGCTTCGCCGGCTACGTGGCGGAGCTCGAGCCGGCGATTCGCGCGCTCCTGCCGGGAACGTGGGACGTCGACCTCGCAGTCGTCGTCGACGACGCCTGGGGGGACGAGTACCCGACGCACACGGGCTACACGCTGCTCGATCCGGCCGTGCCGCGCGCGACGATCCACCTGAACCGCGACGGCGCCGACGCGCGCGAGACGCTGTCGCACGAGCTCGTGCACGCGCTGATCGGCATGGAGTGGCGCACGCTCCCGCCCGTCGTCGAGGAAGGCCTCTGCACGTGGGTGGCGGAGCAGTTCACGCCCCCCGGTGCGCCGGCGCGCGCGGCGCGGCTCGCCCACCTGGGCAGCTACTTCGGCGAGCTCGCCCTGCCGCTCGACCACGTCGATCCCGACTCCGGAGCGCGCGTCCGCAGCGCCGTGTTCGTGCCCTTCGAGCGCAGCGCGGACCCCTCCTCGCCCGGCGCGCTGCTACGCATCTGCGGCCGCAACGCGTACATCGAGTTCTGCCGGTCCGCGGGGCTCGACCGCGCCGTCCTCTTCCAGGAGATCGGCTACCTCGTCGCGCGCCGGATCCTCGAGGACCGCGGGGCGCGCGGCCTGCACGCATTGTGTCGGCGCGCGGCGGACGCGAACCTCACCTGCGTGCCCGGGGCGTGGCTCCTCGAGGCCGCGCGGCTGGAGACGCGCGCGGACTGGCTCGCGGCCGCCTGGGCGGGCAGCGACGAGGCCGCGTTCGACGTGTGGCTGACCGAGCTGCCCGAGCTGTCGGCAGAACCGCTCGCGTGGGCGTGCGCCGAGCTCTACGACGAGCTCGCGGTCCCCGGCGGCCTCGACGCCTTCTGGGAGCTCGTCGATCCCCGCCTGAGCTTCGCCGGCGACCGCGCGCGCAGCCTCTCCGAGCTCCGCGGCGTCCGCGAGCGCGTGAGGCGATGATCGCTAGCGATCGTTCCTGCCCTTGCCGGCGAGGATCCTGGGGATGCACTTCTCGATGCGCGACGTGCGGGTCGCCGATTGCTTCGCGCCCGTGAAGTGAAGCACGTAACCCCGCTGCCGCCCGGGCGTCAGGGCGTGGAAGGCCTTCGCGAGCTTGCGGTCCTTCTTCAGGATCCGGGTCAGCTCCTCGGGAAGCTCCAGCTCGCGCTTCGCCTTGAAGTCGACCTCGAGCCCGGCCCGCTCCACCGCGATGGCCTGCTTCACGTAGGACTTCACCACGGTCTTCTTGATCTGCGCCTCGCTGGTGAACTCCAGGCGCCGCGCGGCTTGCGAGTTCACTCCCTGGCTGCGGAGCAGGCCGTGCGTGTCCTCGAGCAGGACGCCCTTGAAGAACATGAGCGCGCAGTGCTCCTTGAAGGGCTGGATGATGGCCACGTTGCTCCCCTCGAACATGAAGCAGGGTTTGCCCCACTTCAGATCTTCGTCGAGTCCGCAGTCGAGGAGAATGGACCTGACCTTCCGGATCTCGCCCGGCCACCTCTTGGCCCGGCTCACGAACGCATCGACCTTGGGATTGTGCGCAGTCATGGGGCACTCACCAACCGCCCGTAGGCAATGAACGCGCACAGGCCGGCAACCACGAGCCAGTAGGCCATCGGGCCGTGGCTCGCCTCCCGGGAATAGAGATGCAAAGCGGAGAACAGCAGCATCTCGGCAGCGATGCAGGCCGCTGCGATCGGGGCCAGCAGTGCCAGGGGCTCGTGAAGCGCGGGGAGGACCAAGCACAGGCTGAAGAGCAGCTCGAGGACGCCCATCATCAGCCAAGCTCGGTGAGGGATTGCACTCAGGGACGGCACGGATTGCTCCGAGTTCGAGAACTTCCACACTCCGCCCATGGCGGTGTGCAGGGCGAGCAGGACCTGAAGAACCCACAGCAGGATGTTCATGGCCTCGTCCTCTCGAGCAGGTTGCCGAGCTTCTCGCTCATCATCTTCCAGCCGTAGCGCGCGCCCGCGAAGTTCTGCTCTTGGCCGGGCTTGAAACCCGTCTGCACGATGGTCAGGCGAGTGCCCGCGTCGGTGGAGATGAGCCTGAAGGTCACGACGGTGTCGATCTCGCCCACGACCCACGACCATGTGAGCTTCTCGCCCGCTTCGATCTCGACCAGGCGGCAGTTCACGATGCCGTCCCAGCCCGGTTTCGGTGGTGCTTGCAACTTGAACGTCGCCCCCGGCGCGAGGCTGAAGCCGACCGCGGGCAAGAGCCACTCCGCGAGCAGCGTCGGGTCGGTGAGGGCGCGCCACACCTTCGCCGGCGAATGCTGCAGGTCGAACTCGAGAGAGATGCACTCGGATTGCGTTTCGGACGTCTTGTCGATGGGCCTCATTCGTCCATGCCCTCCAGGAGTTTCTCCAGACGATCGACGTGCTCCGTCCAGAATGCGCGGTAGTGCGCGATCCAGTCGACCAGCGGCTTGATCCCGCGCGGCTCAACTCGGTAGTAGACGCAGCGCCCCTCGCGCCGGGTCTTGACCAGACCCGTGTCTCTCAACGTGGCGAGATGTTGGGAGACCGCGGGCTGCGAGATGTCGAAACGCGCCGTGAGGTCCTTCACCGCTGCTTCGCCGCGCGTGAGCGACTCGAAGATCGCCCGACGGCTGGAGTCCGCCAACGCCTTGAAGAGCTTGTCCTCTGCCGCGACCGCACTCGACATGAAGGAACTATAAGTGTTGGCTTATGGGTTGTCAAGAGCCGGACCGGCCTCCGGCAGGGCGCGCGAGGTCGTCACGGTCAGATCCCGAACAGCTGGATCGCGAGCCCCGAGCCCGCCACGGCGATTCCCGCCAGCGTGTGTGCGTGGTGCTCGAGCGCGGCGCAGCGCACTCTGGAGAGGCCCAGGTAGCCGGCGGACACGACGCAGAGCATCGTCGCGATCGTCGTGACGCCGAAGGTCGCGGCCACCGCCGTCGTCTCCGCGAGGCCGAGCTTGAGCGCCGGCACGAAGAGCAGCGGGACGAGCGGCTCGCACGGACCCAGCGCGAACACGATGAAGAGGCTCCAGCCCGTGACGGCCCCGGAGCGCGCGGCGTCGCTCTTCGGCGCGCCTTCCACTCCCGCGAGCTGGCGACGGCGCCCGCGGGCGAACGACCAGCCCGCATAGACGGTCCCGAACGCGATCAGGAGCCAGGCGGCCAGCGAGCCGCGCGCGCCGTCGACGAGCTCGAGGTCGCGGACCGCGATCCCGAGGCCGATGCCCACGCCGCCCAGCAGCACGGAAGCGGCGACGTGAGCCACGCCGCAGAGCGCCGTCCAGCCGAGCGTGCGGCGCAGGCTCCAGGACCGCGCGCGGCCCAGCGCGACGAACGGGACCGTGTGGTCCAGGCCGATGGCGGTGTGGCTGAAGCCGATGACGACCGCGGCGACGAGCAGCGCTCCGAGGGTGGATTCCATGGAGAGTCCGGGGGGGCAGATCCTACACTCGCGCCCCCGGCTCGCGCGATCTTCTACGCCACGGCCGGAACCGATGGAATGGTCGCTGGCATCGCTGCCCATCCTGATTCACGTTGCGATCGTGTTCTATTTCGGAGCGCGCGTCGTGATGGGCGGTCGCCCGACGAACGCGACGCTGGCGTGGCTCGCGGTGCTGCTGTTCGCGCCGTACGTGGGCGCGGTGATGTACTGGCTGATCGGCGAGCACCACCTGGGCGCGCGCCGGGCCGAGCGCGCGGCGCTGCTGGCCGAGCCGATCCAGGGGCTCCTCGAGACCGTCGGCGCGCAGAACCCGGTCGACTGGTCCGCGACCCACCCCTCGGCGCCCTCGATCGAGCGCGTGGCCCTGAAGATGCGCGGTGCGCCGGCGCTCTCCGGGAACCAGCTACAGCTCTTCTCCAGCGCCGCGCTGACGCTGGCGTCCATCCGCGACGACATCGACTCCGCCCGCTCGACCTGCCACCTGCTGTTCTACATCTGGCAGCCGGGCGGCGACGCGGACGAGGTCGCCGACGCGCTCGTCCGCGCCAGCGAGCGCGGCGTGGTCTGTCGCGTCCTGGTCGACTACGTGGGCAGCAACGAGTTCCTCGAGAGCCCGCAGGCCGAGCGGATGCGCCGCAGCGGCGTTCAGATCGAGGACGCGCTCGAGGTCGGCGCCCTGCGCATCCTGTTCCAGCGCATCGACCTGCGCAACCACCGCAAGGTCGTCGTCATCGACGGCGAGATCGGGTACACGGGCAGCATGAACCTGGTCGACCCGCGCTACTTCAAGCGCGACGCGCGCG
>CAYGPA010000228.1:7404-8578 GCA_964351535.1 uncultured Planctomycetaceae bacterium | reverse complement strand
CTCGTCCTGTCCGGGGACGGCCATGATCGCGCCGGTCCCGTAGCTCGCGAGCACGTAGTCCGCGATCCAGATCGGGACACGCGCGCGAGCATCGGCGGGGTCCAGCGCGGGGTTCAGGCAGTAGGCGCCCGTGAACACGCCGGTCTTGCCCTTCGCGAGGTCCGTGCGCTCCAGGTCCGACTTGACGGCCGCGGCCTGGACGTAAGCGTCCACGGCCGCGCGCTGCTCCGGCGTCGTGATGCTCGCGACCAGCTCGTGCTCGGGCGCCACGACCATGAACGTCGCGCCGAAGGCCGTGTCGGGGCGCGTCGTGAAGATCTGCAGGGCCTGGTCGCTGCCCTCGATCGGGAACTCGATCTCGGCGCCCTCGGAGCGGCCGATCCACTCGCGCTGCATCGTCTTCACCGATTCGGGCCAGTCGACGTCCTCCAGGTCGTCGATCAGCCGGTCGGCATAGGCCGTGATCTTCAGCATCCACTGGCGCAGCGGCCGGCGCACGCACGGGTGGTCGCCGCGCTCCGAGCGGCCGTTGATGACCTCCTCGTTCGAGAGCACGGTCTTGAGTGCGTCGCACCACCACACCGCGACCTCGTCCTGGTAGGCCAGGCCGCGGTCGTAGAGGCGCGCGAAGATCCACTGCGTCCAGCGGTAGTAGCGCGGGTCGCACGTCGCCAGCTCGCGCTCCCAGTCGTAGGAGAGCCCGATCATCTTCAGCTGACGGCGGAAGTTGGCGACGTTCTCGGCGGTCGTCTCGGCGGGGTGCTTGCCGGTCTGGATCGCGTACTGCTCGGCGGGCAGGCCGAAGGCGTCGTAGCCCATCGGGTGCAGCACGTTGAAGCCGCGCATGCGCTGGCGGCGCGCCACGATGTCGCTGCCGATGTACCCCACGGGGTGCCCGACGTGCAGCCCCGCCCCCGAGGGGTAGGGGAACATGTCGAGCACGTAGTACTTCGGCCGCGAGGCGTCGAAGCCCGGCTCCCCGGGGTTCGGGGTCCGGAAGGTCTCGTGCTCTTCCCAGAACGCCTGCCAGCGGCGCTCGATGTCGGCGGGGACGTACGCGTTGCTCACGGCCATTTTCCTGTCGCTGGCCCCCGCCGGCTCGCCGCGAGGGGTGCAGGCGGAGGGCTTACCATAAGCGGGCCACGCGGACCCGAGGCCAGCGCGCTATCCGTGC
>CAYGPA010000228.1:0-7394 GCA_964351535.1 uncultured Planctomycetaceae bacterium | reverse complement strand
CGCCGCGCGTGACACGCCGGCGGCCCTTGCCACGTCCTTCGCGGTAACGGCGTCATGCTTGTCTGGCGTCGACGGGCTGTCGATCATACCGAAATGCTAGAACGAATGCGGCATTTTGCATAGCACGGGCGTCCGGGCCGCGTCCGGCGGCCGCGGAGTTGACTCCAGGGCCGGCGGGAGGCATTCTCTCCGCCCTCGCTGCGGGCGATCGCGCCCGGGTGGAGCCCCCAGCTCCGCCGCGGCGAGGGTCGAGCCTCTCCGGCCGCGTCCGCCTCGGCGGCGCGCCGTTCGGGGTCTCGCACCGGACGACCTGGGGGATTAGCTCAGTTGGTAGAGCGCTACAATGGCATTGTAGAGGTCAGGGGTTCGACTCCCCTATCCTCCACCAGCTCACGGCTCCGGACGCGCAGCGCTCCGGAGCCGCTTTCGTTCCGGGAACGCTTCGCTCACCCGCCCCTGCGGCGCGGCCCGGGGACCTCCCGGGGAACTTCCCTCGAAGCCCCCGGGAGCGCCCCGCGGTGGCCGCGGCGCATTCCTTGGTGACCGCGCCCCGCCCCGCGTATTCTCCTCGCGCCCCGGAGGGCCCCTTCGCATGACCGAGATCGCACAAGCCGACCGCCAGGCCAAGCTCGCGCAGCTGCGCGAGGCGGGCCAGGACCCCTACCCGTCGCGGGGCGTCCTCGGAACGCCCGTCGAGGAGCTGCGCGCCGCCGCCGGGACGCCCGAGGCCCCCGGACCGCGCGTGGGCGAGCGCGTGACGGCCGCGGGGCGCCTCGTCGGCCTGCGCGACTTCGGCAAGCTGATCTTCGCCCCCGTGCTCGACCGCACCGGGCGCATCCAGGTCGGCCTGCAGAAGAACCGGCTGGCCGAGTGGTGGCCGCAGCGCAAGCTGCTGGACGGCGGCGACCTCGTGGCGGTGTCCGGCGAGCTCGGGCACACCCAGAAGGGCGAGCCCACGATCTGGGCCGACGAGGTGCAGCTCCTGTCGAAGTCGGTCGCCGCGCCGCCGGAGAAGTGGCACGGCCTGGTCGACGTCGAGCAGCGCTACCGCCGCCGCTACGTCGATCTCTGGGCCAGCGAGGGCGTGCGCGAGGTGTTCCAGGCGCGCAGCCGCGTGCTGTCGCTGATCCGCCGCTTCCTCGAGGACCAGGGCTACCTCGAGGTCGAGACGCCGATCCTGCACCCCATCGCGGGCGGCGCCGCGGCGCGTCCGTTCGTGACGCACCACAACGCGCTCGACGCGGACTTCTACCTGCGCATCGCGCCCGAGCTGTACCTGAAGCGGCTGATCGTCGGTGGCCTCGAGCGCGTGTTCGAGATCGGCCGCAACTTCCGCAACGAGGGCCTGTCGCGCCGGCACAACCCCGAATTCACCATGCTCGAGCTGTACGAGGCGCAGGCCGACTACCGCCGCATGATGGAGATCACCGAGCAGCTCCTCGAGCACCTCGCGCTCGATCTGCACGGCACCACGCGCGTCACCTGGCGCGGCGAGGAGTACGACCTGAAGGCGCCTTTCGCGCGCCTCTCGTACCGCGAGCTCCTGCTCGAGCACGCGGGCTGCGACTTCGCCGACGAGGCCGCGGTGCGCGCCAAGGCCAAGGAGCTCGGGCTCGAGGCGGACGGCCCGCTGGGCAAGCTCGTCCACGAGGTCTTCGAGGAGACCGTCGAGCCCACGCTCCACGGCCCCTGCTTCGTCGTGGACTACCCCGTGGAGATCAGCCCGCTGGCCAAGGTCCGCGCGGACGACGCCGCCGTGGCCGAGCGCTTCGAGATCTACCTCGGCGGCATGGAGCTCGGCAACGCGTTCACCGAGCTGAACGACCCGGCCGAGCAGGAGCGTCGCTTCGCCGAGCAGGTCGCGAGCCTCGACCCCGAGGCGCCCGGGGAGGTCGACGTCGACTACGTCCAGGCCCTGGAGTACGGCATGCCCCCGGCCGGCGGCCTCGGGATCGGCCTCGACCGCCTCGTGATGGTCCTCACGGGCCAGGACACGATCCGCGACGTCCTGCTCTTCCCCGCGCTGCGCCCGCAGCGCGGCGAGGCCGACGAGACGCCGGCTCCCGACGAGGCCTGAAGCGCCTCGACCGCACGCTCCTCGCTGCGCATCCCATGTACCGCCTGTTCCTCAGCCTGCGCTACCTGCGCCGTCGCCGGACGAACCTGATCGGCGTCGTCGGCGTGTGCGTCGCGGTCTGGGCGCTGATCACGATCCTGTCGATCATGACGGGCTTCCTGGAGCAGGCGCGCGCCATGATGCGCGGCAGCCTGTCGGACGTGCTCGTGATCCCGCTGCAGCTCGAGCGGCCCGACGGAAAGACCCTGCCGGCCACGCCGGATCCGATCCTGGAGCTGGTCCGCGACGACCCGCGCGTCGCCGCGGCCGCGCCGCACCTCGTCTGGTTCGGCCTCGTGTCGCAGACCGGGCGCGCGTCCACCGGGGTCTGGTCCAGCTCGCAGTTCGGCCAGTACGCGGGCGTGAAGATGGTCGGCGTGGACGTCGAGGACGAGATGGCCACGACCGAGCTCCTGGCGTCGCTCGAGCGCGAGCCCAACTGGGGCTCCAAGGTCCTGGATCCGAACGACCCCTTCGGCCCGCCGCCGGGGCTGATGCCGCACGCGGCGGACCTGCCGCGCGTCGTGGTCGGCGACCAGCTCTTCCAGGTCCACAGCCTGGCGCGCGGCCGCGAGATCGAGCTGATGTCCGCCATCCCCGACGGCGACACGGGCGAGTGGCGCACCGTGCGGCGGCCGTTCGTCGTGGCGGGCACGTTCCGCTCCGGCGAGAACGACACCGACATGCAGCGCGTCTACGTCCAGCGCGACGACCTGGTCGAGTTCCTCGGCGGCACGCGGCACTACAGCGAGGTGCTCGTGCGCCTCCACGACTACGAGCGCGACGGCGAGGCGGTGCGCGACGACCTGCGCACGCGGCTGGACGCCGCCGGCCTGATCCACGGCTCCGACCCCGAGGAGGAGGTCCAGACGTGGGAGGACTACCGCGGCGTGCTGCTGCGTGCGATCCAGAACGAGCGCGTCATGATGGCCATCATGGTCAGCCTGGTCCTCCTGGTCGCGAGCTTCACGATCTTCGCGCTGCTCTCGATGATGGTGCACGAGAAGCGCCGCGACGTCGGTATCCTGGCCGCCATCGGCGCGACCCCCCTCGGGATTCGCTCGATGTTCCTGCTGCTCGCGTTCTGGGAGGCGCTCGTGGGATCGCTGACGGGCGCCGCCGCCGGCTGGTGGACCGCGACCAACATCGATCGCATCGAGCTCTGGATGCAGGAGCACCTCGGCGTCGAGATCTTCGACCGCGACGTCTACCTCCTGGACCACATCCCGAGCATCGTGGACCCCTGGGCCGTGATCACGATCCTCGCCGGCGCCTTCCTGAGCGCGCTCGCCTTCGCCGCCATCCCCGCCTGGAAGGCCTCCCGCCTCGATCCCCTGGAGGCCCTGCGCTATGAGTAGCCCCGCCGACCGCGCCACGCCCGACCTGCGGCCCGCCGACGCTTCCGCGCCGCTCCCCGACCCCGCACCGCCGTCGCGGGGCACGCCCGTGCTCGCCGCGGACCGCGTGCGCAAGTCCTTCCGCATCGGCGACCGCGAGCTCGAGATCCTCCACGGCGTCACGATGGAGCTGCACAGGGGCGAGGTGCTGGCCATCACCGGGCCCTCCGGCGCCGGCAAGTCGACGCTGCTGCACACGCTCGGCCTCCTCGAGCGCCCCAGCGAGGGACGCGTCCTGATCGAGGGGCGCAGCGCGTGGGAGCTCTCGCTGAACGAGCGCGCGGCGCTGCGCAACCGCCGCATCGGCTTCGTGTTCCAGTTCTACCACCTGCTGCCGGAGCTGACCGCGCTCGAGAACGTGCTGCTGCCGGGGATGATCAGCGACTCCGTGCTGCTCTACCGCCGCCGCCGCAAGAAGGCGCACGCGACGGCGGAGGAGCTGCTCGTCAACTTCGGCCTCCAGGATCGCCTGACCCACCGGCCGCCGCAGCTCTCGGGCGGCGAGCGCCAGCGCGTGGCCCTGGCGCGCGCGCTGTTCCACGACCCGCCGATCCTCATCGCCGACGAGCCCACCGGCAACCTCGACACCGCCACCGGCGAGCGCGTCCTGGAGCTCCTGTTCGCCGAGCAGGAGCGGCGCAGCCTCTCGCTGATCCTCGTGACCCATGACGAGCGGCTCGCGGCGCGCTGCCAGCGCGCGCTCTACATGGAGGACGGGCAGATCGGCATGGACTCGGGCTCTCCGATTCCGACGTAGCGACCCGCGATGTTCCGACTCTTCATCAGCTGGCGCTACCTGATCTCGCGGCGTACCAACGCCATCGGGGTCGTGGGGATCTTCCTGTCGGTCTCCGCGCTGATCACGATCCTGTCGATCATGACGGGCTTTCTCGAGCAGAGCCGTGCGTCGCTGCGATCGAGCCTCTCGGACATCGTCGTCGAACCCAGCCAGTACCTGCGCCCCGACGGCCGCCAGGTCCCCTCGCAGCCCGGTCCGATCCTCGCGGCCGTGCGCGAGGACCCGTACGCCGAAGCGGCCGCCGCGCACCTGGTCTGGTTCGGCCTGATCGGCACGCCGGGCAAGAGCGCCGCCGAGCTCTGGGCCAGCGCCCAGTCCGGCGATCGCGTCGGCGTGAAGTTCGTCGGCGTGGACGTCCAGGACGAGTTCGCCACGACGGATTTTCGCACCTCGCTGACGCATGCCGGCCTCGAGGCCGCGGCCGTGGCCGATCCCTCGCAGCCGTTCGCTCCCCCGCCGGAGTACGAGCCCGTCGGACGCCCGCGCGCCAGCGTGGTCGTCGGCGTGCAGCTCTTCCGCACGCACGGACTCGAGCGGGGCGACGAGATCGAGCTCATGACCTCGGTCCACGACCCCGCCACCGGGGAGTGGGTGCCCAGCAACCGCAAGTTCGTCGTCGCCGGAACCTTCCGCTCGGGCGAGAACGAGATGGACCTCCAGCGGATCTACGTCGAGCGCGAGGAGCTGGCGGACTTCCTGGGCGGCACGCGCGGCTACAGCGAGATCCTCGTGCGGCTGAACGACTACGACCACCAGGGCGAGGCCGCGCGCCGCGCGCTGTGGGAGCGGCTCGACGAGGCCGGGCTGATCTTCGGCTCGCCGCACGAGGTCCGCACGTGGGAGCAGCTGCGCCCCGTCCTCGTCGGCGCGATCAACAACCAGCGCGGGATCATGGGCATCCTGCTCAGCCTCGTGCTCGTCGTCGCGGGCTTCACGATCTTCGCGATCCTGTCGATGCTCGTGTCCGAGAAGCGGCGCGACATCGGCATCCTCGGAGCGGTCGGCGCGACGCCGGTGGGCATCATGAGCGTGTTCCTCTGGATCTCGCTCTGGCAGTCCATGGTCGGCGGCGTGCTCGGCGCGCTGGCGGGCTGGTGGGCGGCGCGCAACATCGACGGCATCGAGCGCGCCATCAGCTCCTTGATCGGCCGCCAGATCTTCGACCGCGACGCCTACCTCTTCGACCACATCCCGAGCCAGGTGAATCCCGGCGGAGTCGCCCTGGTCGTGTTCGGCGCGTTCGCGTGCGCGCTGATCTCCGCCGTGCTGCCCGCGCTGCGCGCGGCGCGCGTGGACCCGCTCGAGGCGCTGCGCAACGAGTAGCGAGCGTCCGCGGCCGGCGCTCGACCCGCGCCCGGCCGTGCGTCAGACCCCCTGCCAGCCCTCCCGCGGCGAGCTCGAGAGGTAGGCATCCGCCTCGGGGCGCCGTGGGAACCGCATGCGGCGGGCGTCCCAGTCCAGCGTCTCGTGCGGGAAGCGCAGGGCGACGTTGCCGAGCAGGGCGGTCTCGGTCAGCGACGCGGCGTAGGCGAAGGGCGCGCTGGGCTCGTCGAGGCCGCGGCACGCGTCCACCCACTGGTGCCAGTGGTCGACGTCCTCGCACGTCGGCACCGCGACGTCGGCGAACCGCTCGCGGGGGAACAGCGCGGGAGCGTCGTAGGGACCCGCGAGCAGGGCTCCCTCGGTTCCCACGAAGAGGCACCCGTTGCCCGGGAGCTCCTCGCGCGCGGTGCCCAGGCGCTCGCAGAGATCGACCGGCGGCTTCTTGCCGCCGTCGTGCCAGGTGAGGTGCAGCGGGCCGCGCGTGGTGAAGCGGTTGGCGGGAAACTCGTAGTGCACGCGCGACCACTCCGGAAACGTCTCGCCGTTCGACGGCGGGCCGTCGGAGCGCAGGCGCAGCGGAGCGCCGAGCTCCAGGAACCACACCGCCGGGTCCATCAGGTGGCAGCCCATGTCGCCCTGTGCCCCCGTGCCGAAGTCCTCGCGGCCGCGCCAGGCGAAGGGATGGTAGAGGCCCTCCTTGTAAGGCCGCTCCGGGGCCACGCCGAGCCACAGGTCCCAGTCCAGCGTGTCGGGCACGGGGTCCTCGCCCTCCGGCCGCTCGACGCCCTGGGGCCACCAGCCTGCCGGTCGGTCCGTCCAGACGTGGACCTCGTGGACCGCCCCGATCCGGTCCTGGGCGAAGAGCGCGTGCGCCGCGGCGAGGTTCGCGTTCGAGTGGTTCTGGATGCCCATCTGCGTGACGGAACCGCTCCGGCGCGCCAGGCGCGCGAGCGCGCGCGCCTCGGCCACCGTGCGCGGCAGCGGCTTCTGGCAGTACACGTGCAGGTCCGCCGCCAGCGCCGGGGCGCAGATCGCCGCGTGCATGTGGTCGGGAGTGCTGACGCTGACCGCGTCGAGGCGCGTACCCTCCCGCGCGTAGAGCTCACGCCAGTCTCGATACTGCGCCGCCTCGGGGAAGAGCTCGGCGGCTGCGGTCAGCATCGTCTCGTCGACGTCGCACAGCGCGACCACGTCGACCTCCGGATGCGACGCGACGCGCTCGAGGTCCGAGCGCCCCATCCCGCCCGCGCCGATCGCCGCGAACCGCAGCCGCCCGGGCACGATGCGCCGCGCGGGCGTCGCCCTGCAGCCTGCAAGCGCCAGCCCCAGGCTGGCGGTCGTCGCGGTCAAGAGCGAGCGGCGGTCGAGATCCAAGCGATCCTCCTGGGCCATGCCCGGCAGCATCCTACGCGAAGCGGCGGCGAGGTACGCACCACCGCCGGGGCCTGTCCCTGGTCCTCCCGGTTCGCGAGATGCCGATCACCGGCCGCAGACCGTCGGCCGGCCTGCTCCGGCGTGCGTTCTCGAGGGGAACAAGGCACCTGGAACCGAACGCCGCACGCATAGGCGACCTGGTCACGTCGTCGAGGGCGCCGGGGATCGTCGCTAGCGCGCGCCGGCCCAGCGCCGCACGAAGCGCGCGCCGTGTTGGCTGGCGCGGCGCGCGGCGGTGCAGACCAGTGCGCGGCGTACGTCGACGGCCCCCGCGCGCGCGAGGAGCTCGTCGAGGCTCGCCGCGCAGCGCTCGGCCAGCGCGTCG
>CAYGPA010000227.1:3319-8620 GCA_964351535.1 uncultured Planctomycetaceae bacterium | reverse complement strand
CCCCCGCGTAACTCACGAGGTGCTAGCCTCTAGGGGGCACAGGACCTGCAGCCCTCGCGCGCAGGCCGTGCTGGCGCCCCTCCGGCCGGGGCCGCCAACGGCTCGAGACCCCCATCCCCAGGATTCCCCATGAAGAGCACGAGTGGATCCCGTCCGTCCGGACGCCCCGTTTCGAAGGCACCCTTGGCGCTACTGGCGATGTCGCTGACGGCGACGACCGGCTGGGCCGGCGACGGCTCGGAGCCCGAGGCCGTCGAGCAGGCAGTGAGCGCCCCGCTCGTCTTCGGTGGGACCGAGTACCGCCGGCTCGAGGTGCAGGCGAACACGTTCACCAGCAGCCTGCAGAACGCCGTCACGTTCGATCAGGACGCCGCCGGCAACACCGTCGTGGTGTGGCAGAGCCGACGCCAGGAGCGCGGCACGTACGGCATCTACGCGCAGCGCTTCTCCATCGGCGGCGAGCGCATCGGCGGCGAGCTGCACGTCAACGCGTTCACGGAGGGCAACCAGACCCTGCCCGCAGTGGCGCTCTGCGACGACGGCAGCACATGGTTCGCCTGGTACTCGGGCGGCCAGGACGGATCGCTCGGCGCCATCCTCGCGCGCAGGATCGGCCCGGACGGCTCGGACAGCGGCGAGCTGCTCGTCAACCAGGTCACCGAGGGCGATCAGCAGTTCGTGACGTGCGGCGCCCTGCCGGACGGCGGTGCGGTGCTCGCGTGGAGCACGCCCGACGGCGAGGTCGGCCGCGGCGTCGCCGCGCGGTTCTTCGCGGCCGACGGCACCGCCGGCGACGAGCTGCGTGTCGACCAGGGTCAGGACGTCATCGACGACCTGCCGGCGCTCGACGTCGACGGCCAGGGTCGCGTGATCGTCGCCTGGGCGCGTCGCCGGCCCGGTGGCGCCCCGCAGGCGATCGTCGCGCGTCGGCTCGACGCCTCGGGCGAGGCCCTCGGTGACGAGTTCGTCGTGGCCGCGGGCGGTGGGCACATCGAGCCCGTGGTGGCCTCGAACGCGAGCGGCGCCTTCGTCCTCGCCTGGCTGACCGCCGGCCAGGCCGACTACCACGCGTGGAGCCGACGCTACGACTCCGCGGCGCAGCCGCTGGGCGACGCTCAGCAGCTCGAGCTGGAGACCAGCGGTTACATCAGCGGACTCGCGGTCGACCTGCGCGACTCCGGCGACTTCGGCGTGGCCTGGAACGGGATCCGCCACGACGACTCGGACGTGTGGGTGCGCCTGTACGACCGCGACGGCTCCGCGCGGACCAAGGGCTTCCGGCCGACGGCGCTCACGGAGGGCAACCAGCGCATCGAGCAAGCGTCGTCGCGCCGCCACTTCGCGTGGTCCGAGGACGGCCGCATCACGCTGGCGTGGACCGGAGACGCCGGACTCGCCGACTCGTCCGCAGCCAACCTGACGCTGCTCGTCCCCGAGAGCCTCGACGTCGAGCTCGCGCGGGAGCGCGCTCCCGCCGGCGTGTTCGTCGACGAGGAGCTCGAGCTGGCCGCCAGGCCGCACGAGCCGCCGGTCTTCGTGCCCAACCTGCCGCGCCCGGACCTCGACAACATCGGGGCCCCGGAGAGCGCTCCGGGCTCGGGCTTCGTCGGACTGCCCGCGGACCTGTTCCCCCCCGACCCGAGCATCGCCGTCGGCCCCGGCCACGTCGTCGAGGTCGTGAACCAGACGATCGGGATCTTCACGAAGGGCGGAACCCCGACCTTCAACAACTCCATCGCAGGCGGCGGCGGCAGCTTCTGGGACTCCGTCGGCACGAGCTTCAACAGCTTCGTGTTCGATCCCGAGGTGATCTGGGACCCGCACAGCAATCGCTTCATGGCGATGGCGAACGAGCGCAACGGCTCGTCGTCCTTCTTCCTGCTCGCGGTCTCCGACGACACGGACCCGAACGGGACATGGTTCAAGTACCGCTTCGACGTGACGCCGCAGGCGGGCGCGAACATCGACTCGCCGAACATCGGCGTGGACGACCAGGCGATCTACCTGTCGGCGGACTTCTTCGGCCCGGACCGCTTCCTGATCTTCATCGTCGAGAAGGCGCCGACCCTGACCGGCGGCGTGCCCCTCACGCGGGACGTGCTCGTGACCGGCTCGCAGTCCTACGGCTCGCCCGTCGTCTACGACACGGGGCTTCCGGCCTACTACTACGTCGAGGGCCTGTTCGGAAACCCGGCGAACTTCATCCGTGTTCACGCCGTGACCGATCCGCTCGGCGTGCCGGCGGTTCAGACGTTCGTCCTGTCCGTCCCCCCGTACCTGGCCCCGGAAGACCCGCCGCAGATGGGCAGCAGCGTGCGCCCCGAGACGTTCGAGGCGCGCATGTGGAGCGCCGTGCTGCGCAACGGCAGCCTGTGGGCCACACACCACGTGGACCTGTTCCGCGTCCGCCAACGCTGGTACGAGATCGACCTGGGCAACTGGCCCGCCAGCGGCACGCCCAGCCTGATTCAGTCCGGCGAGGTCGACGGCGGCGACCCGGTGCGGACGTTCTTCGGCAGCATCAACGTCGACTCGCTCAACAACATGTCGCTCGTGTACGCGCGCTCGAGCCCGAACGAGTTCATCTCGATGGGCTGCGCCTCGCGCCTGGCCGGCGACCCGCTGGGAACGCTCGGCCCGCTGCAGACGGTGCAGACGAGCACCGGGCCCACGTTCGTCAACCGCTGGGGGGACTACAGCGCCATCCTGTCGGACCCCGTGGCGGAAGGCCGCTTCTGGGGGGCCCACGAGTTCATCAGCGCCGGCTCGACCCTGACGTGGATCGCGAGCTGGGACGTCGCCGACGTGCCGAGCTCGTACTGCACGGCCAAGACGACCTCGGGCGGCTGCGTGCCGTTCATCAGCTTCGCCGGTCAGGCCAGCGTCAGCACGGCGGGCCCGTTCAGGCTGCAGCACAACGAGGCCGTTCCGAACCAGTCCGGGCTGCTGCTGTACTCCTCCTCGAAGTCGAACCTGAACTTCCACGGAGGCAAGCTCTGCGTGAAGTCGCCCGTCAAGCGCACGGCCGCCAAGTCGGCCGTCAACCTGATGGACGGCGGCTGCTCGAACTGGGCCGTCCGGCGAAACTTCAACAACACGATCCAGAACGGCAGCGACCCGCAGCTGACCGCGGGGCACACGGTCTTCGCGCAGTGGCTGCAGCGTGACCCGACCGAGCCCCAGGGCTTCGGCGACAACCTCAGCGACGGCCTGCAGTTCACGATCAACCCGTAGGCCCGCAGTCGCCGCGAGCGACACGACGAGGCGGCTCCCCCCGATCTGCGGGGGGGTCGCCTCGCGCGTGGAGCGAGGTACACTTTCGCCGCCATGAGCGCCGCCGCCTGGAACCGCAAGCTCCACCGCTGGGGCTCGATCGCCGTCGCGCTACCGCTCCTCGTGGTCATCGCCAGCGGCATCGTCCTGCAGCTCAAGAAGGAGCTCACCTGGATCCAGCCGGCGACGGTTCGCGGAGACGAGGCCGCGCCTTCGATCTCGTTCGACCGCGTTCTGGAAATCGCCCGGACGGTCCCGGAGGCCGAGATCGAGAGCTGGGACGACGTCGACCGCCTCGACGTTCGACCCGGTCGAGGCATGCTGAAGGTGCGGTCCGGGAACCGCTGGGAGGTCCAGATCGACACGAGCACGGGCGCGATCCTGCAGACGGCCTACCGCCGGTCGGACTGGATCGAGTCGATCCACGACGGCTCGTTCTTCCACGACCGGGTCAAGCTCTGGATCTTCCTGCCCACCGCCGTCGTGCTGCTCGGCCTGTGGGGCACCGGGATGTACCTGTGGTTCCTGCCCCACCTGGTCCGGCGGCGCCGGCGGCGCGCGTAGGCCGTCGACGTGACCAGCGCGGTGGCGGCTCCGAGGTCCGGGACGGCGCGCTACGGCCTGCTCGCCTTCGCGATCGTGGTCGCGGCGGGCGTGCTCCGCTTCTGGAACCTCGGCTCGCTGGGGATCTCGCACTGGGACGCGGGCTCCTTCGTGGCCGGGCCGCTCGGCGTGGGGCCCTACGGCAAGCAGTCGATCCTCGTCTTCTACGCGCCGCCGCTCGTGCCGACGCTGAACCGCCTGGCGTTCGCGCTGGCGGGCGACACGGGCGCCCTGGCGCTGCACGCGGCCCTCGGAACGCTGACGGTCGCGGCGACGTGGGCCTTCGGACGCCGCGCGTTCGGAGAGCGCGCGGGACTCGCGGCGGCCGCGGCCCTCGCGGGCATGGAGTTCCACCTGGTCTACTCGCGCCAGCCGCTGACCGACGTGACCTTCACGCTGCTCTTCCTGCTGGCGACGTGGGCGCTGTGGCACGGCTTCCAGCGCGGTGGTCGGCGCGCGTTCGCGCTCGCCGGCGCGGCCTGCGGCGCGGCCATGTGGACCAAGTACCACGGGTTCTTCCCGCTCGTCGCGGCCGGGGCCGTGTGGATCTCGACGTGGCCGCGGATGCGGCGCGCCGAAGGAGACGGCGAGCGCTGGCGCGCGCAGTTCCGGGGCCTGCTGCTCGCGGCGGTCGTGGCGCTGCCCTTCGGACTCGCGCTGCTCGCGTACATCGAGAGCACCGTCGGCATCGCGGAGTTCCGCGCCAACCGCAGCACGTGGCTGTCCGATCCGGGCCTGTACCTGATCCCCGCCACGGGGGAGTACGTCGCGCAGTGCCTGCTGCGCTGGACGACGCCGGCGGTGCTCGTCGCGGCGCTGCTGGGCTGCGTCGTGGCGCTCGCGCGCTGCGGCCACGGCGCTGCGCTCGTGCTCGCCTGGCTCGCGCTCTTCCTGGCGACGCTGCCGCTCTACAAGAACTACCCGCGACTGCTCGTCCCGATGCTGGTGCCGCTCGCGCTGCTGGCCGGTCTCGGAGTGGACGGCGCGCTGACCCGGCTCCCGGAGAGGCTGCGCGGCGCGGTCGGAGCGCTGGCGGCGCTGCTCCTGCTCGGGGCGGGCGCGCTCGGTGCGCGCGACTCGCTCGCGATCGCGGATCGCGGCTACGCGGAGGTCGCGCGCTTCCTGGAGGAGCAGGAGGCGACCGGCGCTCCCGACCTGCTCGTGCTGCAGCACAGCGTCCTGCCGTACCTGGCGGCCGCGCCGAATCCGTTCCTCTGCTACGACGAGCCGGAGGCCCTGCCGGCGCTGCGCGCGGGGCGCTTCCGCTTCGTCGTGTTCGACATGCGCACGCGCTTCGCGCCCGAGTGGGCCGGGTGGGAGGCGCGGCGGCGCGGCCAGCCGGAGGCCGGAGCGCTCCTCGAGATCCCGAACCCCCTCCCCGATCCGTTCCTCGTCAACGTCACGGACTTCGCGACCCTCGACGAG
>CAYGPA010000227.1:0-3219 GCA_964351535.1 uncultured Planctomycetaceae bacterium | reverse complement strand
GGCTACCGGACGCCGATGCCGTGGCGGCCGAGCACGCGCGCGAGGTGCACCACGCGCAGCTCGCGCGGGCGGCCGCGGGACGGCAGCTCGACGTCGAGCCCGCCGGGGGGAACCTCCAGGCGCACGCGCTGCGGACCGTCGTCCGCGATCCACTCCAGGTCGAGCGGCACGTGGAACTCGGTGTCCCCCGAGCCGGAGTTCTTCACGCTCACGCTCACGGCGTCGCGCAGGGCGCGCACGGCGCCGGTGACGCGCGGATAGCCCTCGCCGTACACGAACTGCTCGAAGAAGCGCCGCCAGTCGCGCTCGGTGCGCTCCTCGAGCAGGGTCCGGAAGTCGTCCAGCGAGGCGCTCCCGTGGCGGTGTCGGGCGTGGAACTCGCGCAGGACCGCCCACCAGACGTCGTCGTCGTCGACGAAGTGGCGCAGCGTGTTCAGGTACAGCGCGCCCTTGTTGTAGGCGTCGTCGGAGTAGGCGAGGCCCGCGCTCTCGCTCACCGCGCGCCAGACGCGCGCGCGGGGTCCGACCCGGCCTCGGAGCTCGCCGAAGAAGCGGTCCGCGGCCGCGCGCCCCTGCGTGCGCTCGACGTAGACGCCCTCCGCGTACGTCCCGAAGCCCTCGTGCACGGCGAAGTCGGACCAGCTGTGCGCCGTGACGGAGTTCCCCCACCATTCGTGCGCGAACTCGTGCACCAGGATGTAGTCGAACCAGCGGTTCGCGTGGGCGTAGCGGTCGGATCCGCCGTGCTGCGCGATCCACGCCGGATAGCTGGACCCGTAGGCGATCGCGGTCGAGTGCTCCATGCCCCAGAAGCTCGTCTCGACGAACGCGAGCTTCGAGTCGGGGAACGGGAACGGCCCGAAGGCCTCGCTGAACACCTCGACGAGGCGCGGAACCTCGGCGAACTGCACGCGGGCCTTGGCGGCGTTCTCGGGGAGGACCCAGTACGCGAACGAGTCGATGCCGGCGACCTCGCGGTCCAGGTCCACGCGCTCCTCGACGTAGGGTCCGACGTTCAGCGTCAGCGAGTAGGTCGGCAGCGGATAGTCGTGGCGCCACCGGTAGCGCCGGCGACCGTCGTCCAGCGTCTCGACTCCCTCGCGTCGTCCGTTCGAGACGGCCACGAGGTCGGCGGGCACCACCACGGCGAGGCTGACGCGATCGGGCTTGTCCTCGGGATGGAAGAAGGAGGCCTTGCACGGCCACCAGGAGTGCGCGCCGATCAGCTGGCAGGACGTGCCGATCCACGGCTCGCCGCCGCGCGTCTCGCGCCAGTGGAACCCCGTGAACCCGTCGCGCGCACGCGGGCTGCCGGCGTAGTCGACGGCGAGCTCGAAGCGCTCGCCCTCCGGCACGGTCTGCGCGAGGCGGCACACGAGGCGCGGCCCCCGGCGCTCGAACGCGAGCGGGACTTCCGCGGCGAAGACCGCGCGGACCTCGAGCTCAGCGGCGAGGTCCAGCTCGACGACGTCGAGCGGAGCGAGTGCCCGCGCCGTCACCGTCACGCGTCCCGCGAGGCGCCGCGCGTCGGGATCGACCTCCAGCCGCAGGTCGTAGGCGAGCGCGTCGTAGAGCTCGCGCGCATCCTGCGCCGCGGCTACCGCGGCGCCGGCCAGCAGGATCGAGGCCGCGAACGCGGCGCGGAGCAGGCGGGATCGGGCACGCATGCCCGGCCTATCCTGACGAGCTCAGTCGATCGTGGCGAGAGCCGATCGCCACGCGTCGGGGTCGAGCTCGAGCTCGAGCTCCGTCAGGCGGCGCAGCGCGTCCAGGGCGGCCGCGGCCACCTCGGGCTCGGAGTCCGTCAGCGCTTCCACGAGCCGCGGCAGGACCTGTGCCGAGTCGAGACGACCCAGCGCCCGGCAAGCCTGACCTCGGACGTCGGCGCTGTCGTGGGCGAGCAGGTCGGCCACGCGCGACGCGACGTGCGCGCGGTGGATCCGCGTGGCGGAGAGCTCCTCGAGCGCCTCCGCGACCACGGAAGCGGAAGCGTCGTCGAGCTGCGCGGTGAGCTCGAGCCCGCGCGTCTGGTACCAGCGGCGCTCGCTCAGGTACCAGGTCGCCCAGCGCAGGCGGTCGGCGGGATACCCCATGCCGGTGGTCTTGCGCAGGGACTGGATCGCCGCGCGGACGAGGGCGTCGTTCTCGCTGTCGAGCAGCTCGATCAGGTGCTCGACGGATTCCTCGTCGCGCAGGTCGCCGAGCGTCCGCACGGCGGCCCGCAGCACGTCCTCGTCGTCGGTGAGCAGGTAGGCGCGCACCTGATTGCACAGCTCGGCGTCCGGCCGCACGCGCACGGACGAGCCGGCCTCGCCGATGTGCGCGAGCAGGATCGGATCCAGGTCGGAGTCGCGCCCCAGGAGATCGGAGAGCGTCTGCAGGCCCTTGCGGCAGTCGGTCGCGCCCGTCACGCCGATCAGACCGACGGCCACGTCGTGGCGCGCATCGAGGATGCGCTCCCCGACGACGGCGAACGTGTTCGGCTCGCGCAGGACGAGGGCCGCGACGGCCGCGTTCAGGCTGGGCAGCAGGGGCTGGATGTCCTTGACGCCGCCGCTCGCGGGCCAGACCAGACCGATGGCCAGGTCGAGGTCCGCGGCGCCGCCAACGGCCGCGACGACGTCGAGCAACGTCTCGCGAACCTCGGAAACGGAGACGCCTGCCCGGATGCGGTGTTCGACCGCCGGGATCACGACCTCGCGCCCCATCTGTTCGAGCGCACCGCGAACGACGCGGCGCTCGCGCTCGAGCCCGGTCGCGGCCGACTGCTGTTCGGAGTCGCGGTCGGCGAGCGGACTCTGCTCCGCCCGATCCGCGTCGTCGTCGGCCAGCTTGCGCGTCCGCGCGTCGATGTCGACCAGGAGTTCGATCACCGCCGGCGCCGCCTCGGGGCCGAGGCGAGCGAGGCGAGCCGACCAGAAGGCCGGAGGGTGCGAGTCCTGCAGCGCGCCGGCGAGCACGCGCAAGACGTCCTCCTCGACGGTGAACCGCCGCTCCGCCGGAGCGCGCTCCACGTCGTCGGGGATCTCGGAACCGATCTCACCGCGAGCCGCGACCGGTGCACTCGAGAGCAGTGCAGCGACGCAGACGGACCATGCCATGCCGTTCATGAACGTAACCTTCGGACGATTCGCCCAGCGTGGGCCGGAACACTCCCAGGTGTTCCTACCTCGGAACGGCGCCGAGGAAGCCGGGAGCCCATTCCCGAATAATCGCGTT
>CAYGPA010000226.1:0-8629 GCA_964351535.1 uncultured Planctomycetaceae bacterium | reverse complement strand
TCCGCTTCGGTGTGGTGCCTGGAAACGCAGGCGAATCGTCGATTCGGCGAGGCTTCCAGGTGCCGCACCGGAGTGGAGGACGCGGGTCTGGCGCTGGATGACTTCTTCAACGGGCTGTTAGTCTTCGGCCATGAGCCTCTGCATCCTCGCCCTTCTGGCGCTCTCGACCCCGGCGACCGCGCTCCCCCCGCGAGGCGAGGCGCCGCTCGGCGACGAGGGCCTCGCCGGGCGCTACGGCTTCGCCGACTTCGAGATCTACAAGGTGTCGAACGGCATCTTCGACCTCTGCACCGGCGACTTGAACGGCGACGGTCTGGCGGACCTGGCCGTGGCCGACAACGCGCGCTCGCGCGTCGAGTGCTTCCTGCGGCTGCCCGCGGACGCGCCGGACGAGGCCGGGGAGCCCTTCGGGGCCGAGACGTCCAATCCGGTGCAGTTCGACGGGCGCTACCGCCGCCGGCGCGTCGCCGTGGACCGTCGCATCCTGCAGCTCGAGCTCGTCGATCTCGACGGCGACGGGCGCCACGAGCTCAGCTACGCGACCGACGCCGCGCGCCTGGTCGTCCGGGGTCTCGAGGACGAGGGCCGCTCGATCGTCCTCGACGAGCTGCGCGGCGGCTGCCAGCTCCTGCGCCGCATCGACGTCGACGGCGACGGACGGGACGAGCTCGTGGTGGCCGGCGACGAGCGCGCGCTGGTCGTGCGCCTGACCGCGGAGCGACTCACGACGGCACCGCTGACGGTGGTCGAGAACGGGCTCGCGGGCCTCGACCTCGCCGACCTGGACGGGGACGGCCAGCGCGACCTGCTGCTCGTGTACGGCGACCAGGACTATCCGTTCCGGGTGCGTCGCGGTCAGCCCGGCGGCGCGCTGGGGCCGCGGCTCGACCTGGAGCTGCCGCCGGTCCGCAGCGCCTGCGTCGCCGACCTCGACGGGGACGGCCGCGCGGAGGTCGCCAGCGTCGCGCGCCTCTCCGGCCGCGTCGAGGTGGCCCGGCTCGCGCGGCGCACCGACGGCGTTCTGAGCCTCGCGCGGCACGCGCTGCGCGCCGCCGAGGACAAGAAGGGTGCCCGCGCGCGCGGGTTCGCCGTGGGCGACCTCGACGGCGACGGCTCCGACGACGTCGTCGTGTCCGAGGGCGACGCGGCCCAGGTCCTCGTGCTGCGCGCGGCGCCCGGGTCGCGCGCGCTCGAGGCGCAAGAATTTCCCAGTCTCGTCTCCGTGGCCTCGCCGCGCATCGCCGACGTCGACGGCGACGGGCGCCGCGAGCTGATCGTGGTCTCGGGTCCCGAGCGCATGCTGGGCCTCGCGAGCCTCGACGAGGCCGGCCGGCTGCCCTTCCCGCGCACCCGCGCCGTCTCGGGCGAGCCCCTCGCCCTGGAGGCCGCGGACCTGAACGCGGACGGCTACGCGGACCTCCAGGTGCTCGTGGCCACGGGCGAGGGCCGCCGCCGCAGCTTCTCCCTCGAAATCCACTACGGCGGCGCGGAAGGGCTGGTCGATGGGCCCGTGGTGCATCCCCTGCCCAGCATCCGCAAGCCCCCCGAGGCGCTGCGCGCGGCCGACGTCGACCGCGACGGCGCGACCGACGTGATCGTCTTCGTCCCCGGAGAGGACGAGGTGCCGACGATCCTCGTCCAGCGCGAGGGCGGGTTCGTGCACGACGAGCGCGGCGGCGAGGCCCCGGGCCTCGGCGCCCTGCGCGGGCTGCGCAGCCACAACGTGAACGTGCTGGACGTCGACGGAGACGGCCTGCTCGAGCTCGCCGTGGGCACCGAGAACTTCGCGCGCGCGCTCTACTTCGACGTCGGCGACAAGGGCGAGCTCACGCCCGTCGTCCTGGAGCAGTTCAACGGGCCGGCGGCCGACGCGCGCATCAGCGCCTGCACGGCGGCCGACCTCGACGGCGACGGAACGCTCGAGATCGTGCTGCGCGACGAGCGCACCCGCGAGCTCCTGGTGCACCGGCGCGGCGAGGACGGTCGGCTCGAGCGGCCGCGGCGCGTCGACGCCGGACGCCTCTCGTTCGGCGGCCTCGTCGTGGCCGACCTCGACGGCGACCAGCGCGACGACGTGCTGGTGCTCGGGGACGAGGAGCTCGGCGCGCTGTACGGCGACTCGGAGGGCTGGACGCTGCACGAGCTGCACTCGCACGACGAGAGCCGCGAGCGCCTGGCGTTCGATCGCATCGCCGCCGGCGACCTCGACGGCGACGGCGCCCTCGACATCGTCGTGTCGGAGGCCACCGAGAGCTCGATCCTGCTGCTGCGCCCCGAAGGGGACGCGCTGAAGCGCGCGCTCGGCTTCCGGGTCTTCGAGGAGAAGAACTTCGGCCAGGGAGGCTCGTCGCGCGAACCGCGCGAGCTGCTGGCGGCGGAACTCACCGGGGACGGCAAGGAGGACCTGGCCGTGCTCGTCCACGACAAGCTCATCGTCTACGTCCAGGAATGAACCCACCGCGTCGCGGCCGGAGTGGCGCGTCGACGGCAGGAACCACGTGTGAATCGACGCCGGCAGGGACCGGCGCGAAGAGAGAGAAGCCCTCATGAGAGCCCAGAGATTCTTGACCCTCACGGTCATCGCCCCGCTGGCCTTCGCCGGCGCCCCGGTCCAGGAGCCCGCGCCCTCGCAGCGCGAGGTCGTCGAGGAAGTCGACGAGGAGCAGGGACCGCAGGTCTCCGGCGCGACCGCCGAACTGCTGCGCTGCCTGCCCGGCGACTCCGTCCTGGTCCTCTCGGCGCACGACCTCGACGGAGTCCGCGCGGCCGCCGAGGGCAACGCCTGGTTCCGCTTCCTGCAGGACGAGCAGGTGCGGCCGATCTTCGACTCGCTCCTGAGCGAGATCACCGACGAGATGGAGGCCGCCGGCGGCGAGGACGCCCCCGACATCGACCCCATCGCCGTCATGGAGTCGATCCACGGCTCCGTGCTCGCCTTCCTGGTCCCCGTGGGCGAGGACCTCGAGCCCGGCGTCGGCCTGATCGTCGACCCCGGCGAGGACCGTGCCGCCTTCACGGAGTACTTCGAGCAGCTCCTCGACGCGATCGAGAAGGACGCCGTGGCGTCCATCGACGCCTACGAGGACGTCGAGCTCTCGGTCTTCGAGGCGCGCGAGGAAGGCATCGACGAGGAGCCGATCGACACCGTGATGTCGTTCGAGGTCGACGGCCTCTTCGCGCTGGTCGCCTCGCGCGGCGTGCAGAACACGCTGGGCCTCGCCCAGGGCCTGGTCGACCGTCGCCGGCAGTCCGAGGAGTCCCTCGGCATGAACGAGAACCCGTGGCTCTCCGGCGCGCGCAACGCCGCCGGTGCGTCCCAGCCCTTCGAACTGTTCCTCGACCTCGGACGCGTGCTCGACATGACCTTCGAGAAGCAGGAAATGGACGAGGGGGAGCGCAAGGTCGTCGACATGCTCGGCCTCTTCGACACGCGCTGGATCTTCGCCAACGCCGGCCTCGGCGAGGGCGAGGCGCTCGACTTCGGCCTGCACGTTCACATGCCCGAGACGGGCGCACTGCACGGCTTCCTCGACCTGCTCGGCCCCCTGCCGCTCGGCATGGGTCGACTGATGCCCACGGACAGCTCCAGCGTGGGGCTCTTCAACTTCGACGTCTGGGGGCTGTACCGCGGCGTGATGGACCTGATGGAGGACCACTACCCCGACGAGTACCCGCAGATGCGGGAGCAGATCGACGGCATGGCCCAGGCGACCGGCCTCGACTTCGAGCACGACCTGCTGGCGCAGCTCAGCGGTGAGTTCGGCAGCTTCAGCATGGAGGTGCCCGAGGAGGAGTCGATGATGGACATGGCCGGCGTGTTCTTCGGCGGCTCCACGTCGCTCGACACGTCCATGGGCGGCGCGACGATCATCGGCCTGAAGAACTCGGGGATCGTCGCCGAGTTCCTCGACCAGGTGCTCGCCATGGCCGGCCTGCAGGAGATGACGGAGACCGAGGACTTCCAGGGCCGCATGGTCCAGCACCTGTCCGGACCCGGCGGTCAGTTCGGCGTGTGGTGGTCGTTCCTCGAGGACTCGCTCGTGTTCTCGTTCTACCCGACGGCGGTGCGCTCGGCGCTGCGCAACGCGGGCTCGGAGGAGGCGCCCAGCATGCTGGACAACGAGCGCTTCTCCGCCGCGCTGCAGCCCTTGACGCGCGCGCCGATGGTCAGCCTGACCGACACGCGCACGTACCTGCGCACCCTGCTGGGCTTCGGAGACCTGATCGAGCAGATGGCCAGCGAGTCGGGCGAGGAATCGCTCGCGGGCCTCTCGGCACCCGAGGCGTCCCTGGCGGAGGAGTACTTCTCGGGGACGATGCTCTTCGCCGTCGAGCGCGGCCGCGACAGCGTGGGCTTCCGCTTCTCGACGTTCTAGGACGCTCCACGCCCCCTCGGGGAGGCCCCTGGCGGGCCTCCGACGCGGATCTCAACCCTGGCGCCCGATCTCCCGATGAGGAGGTCGGGCGCCGGTGCTTGCCGGACGCCCCTCCCCCACGCCATGTCCCTCCTGAGCTGGATCCGAGGTTTGCTCGGCGCGTCGGCGGCACCACAGCCGGCCCGTTCGCGCGCGGCGGCGACGCGCGCGGCACCGCGTGCGAGCCAGGTGCCCGTGAAGCCTCCCGCGCCCGCGCCCGCGCTCCCGCGGCAGGCCGAAGCGCCGACCGCGGCCGAGGCGGCCGCCGTCGACGACACCGGCTTCTTCACGGTCGTCAACTTCGACGACTCGCGCCACAGGACGCGCAACCTGCGGCCGCACGAGGTCGAGCTGCTCGAGCGCGTCGAGCGGCGCATCTCCGCCGGCGACCTCGAGCTGCCGCAGCTGCCGTCGACGAGCCTGACGGTCATGCAGATGTCGTCGCGGCCCAACGTCGAGCTCGCCGAGATCGTCGAGCGCATCTCCAGCGACCCGGTGCTCTCCAGCGAGCTGCTGCGCACCGCGAACTCCGTCCTCTACGCCGGCCATGCGCCCGCCGACACGCTGCACGAGGCCGTGATGCGCGTCGGCCTGCGCGCGCTGCGCTCGATGATCTTCGCGATCTCGATGCGCAGCGTGATCCTGCGCTACGAGGCGCTGACCCGGCAGGCCGAGCGCGTGTGGCGCCAGTCCCTCTCGGTGGCTTCGATCGCGCGCTCGATCGCGCCGGCCCTGGGCGAGGACGCCGAGCGCGCGTTCCTGCTGGGCCTGCTGCACGACATCGGCAAGGTCGCCCTGATCGCGATCCTGAACGGCGAGGTCAAGAAGAGCACCGACGTCACGCCCGCGCTGCTCGGCCGCATCTTCCACGACCACCACGAACAGGCCGGCCGCGCGATGGCCGAAGCCTGGCACCTGCCCGAAGAGCTCGTCGCCGTCGCCGGCCGCCACCACCGGTTCGAGCAGAACGAGGACCACGCGCGCGCCGCCGCCCTGGCCTCGCTGGCCCACCGCCTCGACCTCTACCTCTCGATCGGCCCCGAACGCGACTACTCCGCCCAGTCCCGCTGCCGCGAACTCGAGTTCCTCGGCGTCTCCCCCGAGGCCGCCCAGCAGGTCCTGCGCAAGGCCCGCGAGTCGTTCGTGCCCGACCACGCGGAGTACCTGTCGACCTGAGCGAACGCTTCCGCGCGCTCGGTGAGCGCAGTCCCCGGCCTCAGCGGCCGGCGCGCGGGCTTCCACTCCAGGTCAAGCGCCCGTGGCGAAGCCAGCCGCGCGAGAGCAGCCAGGTGCGCGCGGCGGCCGTGGGCGCCCTCGCGCGAGGACCGCGGGGATCCGGATTCCCCGGAGAGAGCCGCGCCCAGCCCCGGAACGAGGGTCCCGAGGAGAAGGGATCGGTTCGCGCGAAGCGGGTCCCGTGCTTGCGCGCGTTCTGGAGGACGTAGAGCAGGGCATTGCGGACCTGTCTCGGGTTGCGCAGGACCACGTCGTGGTAGCGGTCCGCGAAGACCGCACCCCGTCGGCACCACAGGCGGTTCAGGCCGCGGGCGATGCGGATACAGAGACCCGCGACACCGCGCGCGACCCCGGTGCGGTCGGAGCCCTCGACGATCAGGTGGAGGTGGTTCGTCTGGATCGAGTACTCGACCATGCGAAAGCCCTCCCTCTCGCAGCCCTTCGCGAAGGCCCGACGCAGCACGCGGTGCGGAGCGGGACGACGCAGGCTCGGCAAGCCGGAACGCAAGCGCAGCGTCACGTGCAGCGGGAACCGCTGTCGAAACTCCGCCCGCCGCCGATGAGGCACGCCGGCCACCCCCGACCTCGGCCGCCCCGCGCCGGGCCGATACCCGCCCCACCGGTGACGATCCAACCGCAGCTGCTCGAACCCTCGCTTGCGCTTCATGCCCCAAGGACCGAGCCAGACGCCAACGGTTACGAGTTCACCGCTTGATTCCGGCAACAATGTTGCCGCGAACCTCCCGGTGGCGTGACGGCAGGCCGACGGACGCCTCTAGCGGAGCTTTCGAAGCAGGCTCAGGTCTCGTCCTGAGTAGGCGTAGGAGCAGTCTCGTTCGGGTGGGCCGTAGTACGAGCCGAGGTTGACGACGAAGTCGTCCACGCCGTCGCCGTCGAGGTCGGAGCCGGGGTCGTAGCGGGCGCCAAACTCCAGGAGAGGAACGAAGTGCTCGCGCGGAAGCTGACGGATCACATCGCCGTCGACTCCCGAGCAAGCGAGGGCTCCGTGCTCGAAGGTCGCGCCGACGAGGACGTCCACGACACCGTCGCCGTCCTGGTCCCCGATGGGTACGAGGTTCCAGAACGCGCTGCCGTGCTGCTCCTCGAACACGGGGAGGGCGGCGCTCCAGACCGGGGGGCCGTCACGGATCGAGCGCGCGTGCAGACGCCCGTGGCGTCGGTCGGTCAGGAGGAGCAGCGCGCCTCCCGCGGCCGGATCGCGCTCGAAGACGAGCAGGTCGGAGGCAACGGCGCGCTTTCCGTCCGGGGACCACGTCGACTCGAACACGAGCTCTCCCGTCGCTCCCGCGTACGCCCGGAGCCGGCCTCTCACATCGGTGGCGAGGACGTCTCGGACCCCGTCTCCATCGACGTCGTGGGCCAGGCGAATGCCCAGGTGGTCTCCTCGGTCGCCACTCTCGGTCCACAGGAGTTCTCCGGTCCCACCGCTGCGCACTCCGATGCGTCCGCGGAGCTCCTCGCCCGGGTCGAACCGATGCAGGGCCTCGGGCTCCCCGTCCCCGTCGACGTCTCCCGGGGCCGTGCCGAGCGTCTCAGAGGCCAGGGCCCACGCGACCTTCCCCGGGAGCTCCACGCGACTCCCGTCCGCGCTCCTCAACAAGATCCCGCCCGTTCGCCCCATCTCGAGGCTCAAGACCTCGGCTCGCCCGTCCCCGTCGAGGTCGGACACGAGGTAGGACGGGTTGTACGCGAGGTTGCTGCGCTTGCAGCCGCAGGCGCCGAGCGCACCCGCGAGCAGTCCGACGAACAAACGCACAGCGCGTCCCATCGTCAAATCCGCGGTGGGTGGAACTCCACCGGCTTGGCGCCCTTGCGGACGCGCATGTTGATCAGCTCGACGAGCAGGGAGAAGGCCATCGCGAAGTAGATGTAGCCCTTCTCGATGTGCTTGCCCGCGGATTCGGCGATCAGCATCACGCCGATCAGGATCAGGAACGAGAGGGCCAGGATCTTCATCGTCGGGTGGCGCTCGATGAAGCTCGAGACCGGGCCCGCGAAGATCATCATCACGGCGACGGCGATGACGACCGCGGCGACCATGACCCAGATCTCCTTGGCCATGCCGACGGCGGTGATGACCGAGTCGAGGGAGAACACCATGTCGAGCAGCGCGATCTGGACCAGGACGCCGGCGAAGGAGGCGGCCTTCGTCCGCTCCTTGTGCGTCGCGGGGCCCTCGAGGCGCTCGTGGATCTCGAAGGTCGCCTTGCCGACCAGGAACAGGCCGCCGCCGAACAGGATCAGGTCGCGGCCGGAGACGGAGTGGTCCAGCACGGTGAAGAGCTCGGCCGTCAGCCCCATCACCCACTTGATCGCGAACAAGAGCGCGATGCGCATGCCCATCGCCAGCGCGAGGCCGATCGTGCGCCCCCTGGCGCGCTGCTCCTCGGGCAGCTTCCCGGTCAGGATCGAGATGAAGACGATGTTGTCGATCCCGAGGACGATCTCGAGCGTGGCGAGCGTCAGCAGGGCGACCAGGTTCTCGGGCGTGAAGAGCTCGGCCACGGAGGTTCCTTTCGGGCTTGGCGTGCGCGGCGCGGGGCGCCGTCGCGTTCAGGCGTCGTCTTCGGCGACGACGCCCGCGAGACCGTACGGACTCGCGTGCTGCGGCACCACGTCGACGGTGGTCCCGACGAGGTCCGCCTCGCCCTGCAGCGTGAGCGGCAGGTTGTGGTGCGTGCGCGCGCGCAGCGTGCCGGGGCGGTCCTCGAAGGCCTCCTCGACGAACGCGGGCTGCCGCCGGCCGATCTGGGCCTCCATGCGCTTGCGCTGGGCCTTCTCGGACGCGGCCAGGAGGCGCTGGTTGCGCTCCTTCTTCACGTCCGCGGGCACGTCGTCCTCGCGCTCGAACGCCGCCGTGTCGGGGCGCGGGCTGTACTTGAAGACGTAGTTCACGACGAAACCCTGCTCGGCCACGAAGTCCTCGCAGGTCGCGAACTCCGCGTCGGTCTCGGTCG
>CAYGPA010000225.1:0-8631 GCA_964351535.1 uncultured Planctomycetaceae bacterium | reverse complement strand
TCCGCCCCGGCCCGATCTTCGCGCAGTTCCTGCTGTGCGACGAGATCAACCGCGCACCCGCGAAGACGCAGTCGGCCATGCTGGAGGCGATGCAGGAGGGCGCGGTCACCGTCGACGGCCTGCGCCACGGACTGCCGCAGCCCTTCACGGTCTTCGCCACGATGAATCCGATCGAGCACGAGGGCACGTACCCGCTGCCCGAGGCCCAGCTCGACCGCTTCCTCTTCAAGATCGAGGTCGGTTATCCCGGCGAAGAGGCCGAGGTCGCGCTGCTCGCGGGCGCGCACCGCCGCCGGCCGGACGCGACGCCCGACGAGCTCGGCGTGAAGGCGGTCTCGTCGCCCGAGGAGCTCCTCGAGCTCTCGGTCGTCGTCGAGGAGGTCGACGTGCGGCCGGACCTCGTCCCGTACGCCGTGAAGCTGCTGCGCGCGACGCGCGAGAGCCCCTCGCTGGTCCTCGGGGCCAGCCCGCGCTCCGGCGTGATGCTGCTGCGCGGCGCCAAGGCCTGGGCGGCGCTGCACGGCCGCGACTACGTCACGCCCGACGACCTGAAGCGACTGTTCTGCCCCGCGCTGCGCCACCGCGTGCTGCTCGACGCGGCCGAGGAGATCGAAGGCGGCCGACCCGACACCGTGCTGCGCCGCGTGCTGGACTCGATCGAGGTGCCCCGCTGATTCCGACGCGCCGAGCGCTCGCCGCGGTGGCCGGGCTCGCGCTGCTCGCGCTCGTCGCGGTGCCGCTGCCCGGCGTCCGGCCGCTGCTGTGGGTCGGCGACCTCGTCTTCGTGCTGCTCGTGGTCCACGACTGGCGGCGCACGCCGCGCCCGCGCTCGCTCGGGCTCCAGCGCGACCTCCCGGTGCGCGCGGGGCTCTCGGAGACGTTTCGGCGCGAGGTGAGCATCGACGGCCGAGGGGCTCCGGGGCTGCGCGTGCAGCTCTTCGAGGAGTTCCCCGACGAGTTCGAGGTCGTGGCGCGCACCGTCGACGGCGAGGAGGTCGAGCCGCTCGCGGGCTCGCCGGCGGGGGGGCCCGACGTCGGCGTGCTGGGCGGGCGCCCGCTGCGCCTCTCGCGGACCTACCGCAGCACGCGGCGCGGGCGCCACGTCCTCGGCCGCGTGCGGCTGCGCATCCGCGGTCCGCTGGGCCTCGTCGAGCGGCAGGAGCGCCTCGCGGGCCAGCAGGCGATCGCGATCGTGCCGCCGCTCGCGGGCCTGCGCCGCACGCTGAAGCTCGCGGCGAGCGAGCGCTGGAAGGACCTCGGCGTGCGCCACCTGCGCCGCCGCGGCGGCATGACCGAGTTCGAGTCGCTGCGCGAGTACGTGAACGGCGACGACGTGCGCTGCATCGACTGGAAGGCCTTCGCGCGCCGCGGCAAGCCGATCGTGCGGCAGTTCCAGGAGGAGCGCGGGCAGGAGCTCGTGCTGCTCGTCGAGTGCGGTCGCCGCATGTCGGCGCGCACGCCCGCGGGCAAGTGGCGCGGCTGGACCAAGCTCGACCACGCGCTCGACGCCGCGTTGCAGCTCGGCGCGGTGGCCCTGCAGAAGGGCGATCGCGTCGGCGTGCTGGCCTACGACAGCGAGGTGCGCGCGTGGGTGCCGCCGCACCGCGGAGCGCGGCAGCTCGCGCAGCTCTCGCGCGCGCTGTTCGCGCTGCAGCCGCGCGAGGAGTCCGCCGACCTCGGCCGCGCGCTGCGCGAAGTCGCCGTCCGGCACCGGCGGCGGGCCATGGTGGTCGTGCTGTCCGACGTGGCCGATCCGCTGTCGGTCCAGGAGGATCGCGACGCGCTGGCGCACGCCGGCCGTCGCCACCGGATCGTGTTCGCCGCGCTGGACGACCCCGCGCTGCGGTCCGCGGCCGCGGGCCTCGCGCAGGACGGCTCGGCGCCGGTGGAGGACGCCGCCGTGCGCGCCGCGGCGCTGCAGCTCGCGGAGGAGCGCCGGGCCGGGCTCAAGCGCCTCGCCGGAGCCCGCGCGCGCGTGCTGGACGCGCTGCCCGCCGAGGCCGCGGGTCCGCTGCTCGCGAGCTGGCTCGACGCGCGCCGCGCGGGCGCGCTGTGAGCGACCGGCTCAGTCGGACGGCCGCGTGCGCCGCTGCGCGTCGAGCACGGCGCGGATGAGCTGCTCGGGGACCTGCTCCGGCATCTTGCCGTCCGCGCGACACACCTCCTTGCCGAGCGCGACGGTCTTCTCGTAGCCGTCGAGGTAGTCCACGCAGGGCGGGCAGAATTCCAGGTGCCGGCGGAACACGCGCGCCTGCTCGGCCTCGAGCTCGCCGTCCAGGAAGTCCTGCAAGAAGCCGACGAGCTGCCGGCAGGTCATCTCTCGCCAGCGCTGCAGCAGGTCGCCGCAGGGCGGGCACGCGCTGGCGTGTCCTTCCACGTCGGCGGACGCGCCCTCGTCGAGCTGACCTTCCACGAAGTCGTAGAGGCTCTTCTTGTAGTCGGCGCAGTTCATTCGGCGGTGGCCGCGATGTGCGGATGGATGAGGGCGCGCAGGGCCAGGCGCGCGCGGTGGATGCGGATCTTGACCGCGTTGGGAGTGATCTCGAGGGTCCGGGCGACCTCGTCCGTGCCGAGCTCTTCGATGTCTCGCAGGAGCAGCGGGATTCGGTATTTGTCCGGTAATTTCTCGATCGCGTCCCGCACGGCCTCGCGCACCTCCTCGCGCTGCAGGAGCGCGTCCGCCGGCGCGTCCCAGCGCTCGGGGTATTCCCGCAGGTGGCCGCCCGCGGTGTAGCTCGGCAGCAGGTCCTCGACGGACTCCTCCCGGCGGCGGCGGGCCGAGCGCAGCCGCATCAGGGCGGCGTTCACGACGATCCGGTGCAGCCAGGTCGCGAGCCGCGACTGCCCCTCGAAGCGATCGATCGACCGGAACGCGCTGATCATCCCGTCCTGGAAGGCGTCCTGTGCATCGGCGTCGTTGCCCATGAGGCGCCGGGCCGTCGACAGCAGCCGACCGCCGTGCGCGCGCATCATCTCGGCGAAGGCCTCCTCGTCCCCGGCGCGCAGGCGCTCGACCAGCTCGGTCTCGTCGACGGGAGGCGTCGTGGGTTCCGGGGGAGCGGACATCCCTGGATTCTAGGAGTCTGTCGGCGCCGGCGCGCGGCCCCGTCCGCCGAAGCCGATCCAGAGGGTGAGCAGCAGGCCCGTCGCGACCGCGACGGAGACGCGCACGGCGTAGGGTGCGTGGGGGCTCACGTAGCCCTCGATCAGGCCCGAGAGCGTCAGGAACGGGAACATCGGGGCCAGCAGGCACCAGGCGCGGCGCCCCGCGCGCGCGAGGGAGGTCCGACGCGTCCAGGGTCCGGGCAGCACGGCTCCGCGAGCGAGCACGAGGCCGGCGGCTCCGGCCAGCACGATCATCTGCAGCTCGATGGTCCCGTGGCACCAGAGGATCGACGAGATCGAGCCCGCCTGATCCCAGTGGCTCGCGACGCCCGTGTACGTGCCGATCATCAGCCCGTTCGTGGCCAGCACGAAGCCGAACAGCGGCGGGACGAGGCCGGCGCCGAAGAACAGCACGGAGACCAGGATGTTGTGCCCGATGATGTAGCCGGCGATGGAGCTGGAGCGCTCCGGTCCGAACGTGAAGTTGCCGCGGAACGGCTCCCCGGCGGCGGTATCGCGCAGCTGCTCGACCTGGGTGGCGACCGCGTTGGCGTCGAACAGCCAGTACGCCACCTCGATGTCGCGCGCGACCAGCGCGTAGGACACGACCGCCAGCCCGTAGAACACGGCGAAGCAGCCCGCGACCAGGCGCCACTCGGCGCGGATCGCGCGCGGGCAGTCGTGCAGCAGGAACTCGACTCCGCGCGCGACGACCGCGCGCGGGGGAGGCGCGGGCTGGCGGTGCAGGAACCCGTGCGCGCGCGTGACGAGCGTCCGCATCTGCGCCAGAGCGCGCAGGTCGTGGGCGCGGGTCTGCAGACGCGACAGACGCGTCGCGCCCCAGCGGTAGAGCTGCTGCAGCTCGACCAGCTCCGCGTCGGACAGGGCGCGCGGACCCGCGCGCTCGGCCTTGCGCAGCAGGCTGTCCAGCCGCATGCGCGTCCCCTCGGGCGTGTTCCTACGCTCGCTCACGCCGCGGATTGTCCGCGCCCCGGCCCCGGCGAACAAGGTCGTTGCGGCCGCTGTGCCGCGCGCGCACGATGAGGCGATGTCCGATCTGATCGTCGAGACCTCCGAGGGCCTGCGCCTGCGCCACCCCCTCGCCGGTGCCGGCAGCCGCTCGGCCGCCGCGGCCTTCGACTTCGCCGTGGTCGGGGTCGCGTTCGCGATCGTGGTCCTCGCCGGGTACCTGCTGTCGGAGGCGCTGGGCTTCGGCGCCATCGTGCCGTGGCTGCTCCTCGGCGGCGCGCCGCTCGTCCTGATCGGGCTGCGCGTCGCGCAGCAGGCGGCGTGGAACGGGCAGACGCTCGGCAAGCGCCTCCTCGGGCTGCGCGTGGTCTCGGGGGACGGCTATCCGGCGAGCGTGTTCCAGCTCGTCATGCGCGAGCTGCTGATCCTCGTCGACATCCTGACGGTGCCGATCTACCTGGGCGTGCTGCTGATCCAGCTCGGCGCCAAGCGCCAGCGTCTCGGCGACCTCGCCGCGAACACCGTCGTGCTGCGCGTGCCGCCCGAGGCGTCGAAGTTCCAGCCGTTCGCGGGGCAGACCTGGGCGCAGCTCGAGCCGAAGACCCTGCCGCTCACGCCGGGCTTCGCAGCGCGCTTCGGGCCCGAGGACCTCGACCTCCTGCGCGAGCTGTGGACGCGCCGGAACATGCGTCTCGAGGAGCGCCGCAGCCTGTTCGTCACCGCGGCGCGTCACTACGCGCAGCGCCTGGGTGTCGACTCCTACGACGACGCGCGCACGCTCCTGAAGGAGCTCTACCTGTTCCTGCGGGACGCGCGGACCGAGGCCTCGTCCGTCCGCCGGATGGATCCGGGCATGGATTCGCGCGCGGAGCCGCACGCCGGCTGAGTCGTTCAGCCGCCGCCGCGCAGCCGGCCGCGAAAGCGTTCGAGCTCGCGAATGCGCTCTTCCGTCCACGGGCCGTCCTTCCAGCCGGGCGGGCGCTGCGCTTCCGGCGCCGCCGCCGGAGTCCCGGTGGAGTGGGTGGTGGCGCTCTCCGTCGCCTCGGCGGGCCGCGCGCCGGGCCTCCCGTTGCCGAAGGGAGACGTGAAGGGGCCGCCGTCGCGCTGGAACGAGCCGCCGGCCCGGGGCGGAGCGAAGCCGCGCAGGATCTCGCCGAGCGGTGTCCCCTCGAGGCCCGCGAAGGCCGAGCGCGCGTGTCGCAGGCGGACGCTGAGCAGCTCGCGCGTTCCCGCGAACCACACGAACAGGCCCACGAGCGACAGCATGAAGTTCGAGCCGCCCGTGATCGGGTTCCAGATGCCGGCCACGACCATGAGGATGGCGAAGACGCGGCCGACGCGCACCGCGCGCTCGGTCGCGCGCAGCCAGTCGCCGTTGCGGCCGAACCAGGCGCGCAGCAGGCGGCCGCCGTCCATCGGGAAGGCCGGGATCAGGTTGAACCCGCCGAGCATCAGGTTGATGAAGATGAAGCCCAGCAGCAGGTGCGCGAGGACGCCGGCGTTCGACGCGCTCTCCGCGGACATCGCCACGAGGCCCGTGCCGAAGAAGAAGGGCGCCGCGATCGCCGCGAGGGCGAAGTTCACCGCCGGACCGGCGACGGCGATGAGACCCTCGATGCGCGAGTTCTCGGGGATCTCGCTCATGCGCGCCATGCCGCCGAGGGGCCACAGCGTGATGTCGAGCACGCGGATGCCGAAGTGCTGCGCGACCAGGCTGTGGCCGAGCTCGTGCAGGACGACCACGCCGAACAGCACGGAGATCAGCCCCAGCACTTCGAGGGCCTGCAGGCCGCCCGAGGTTCCGAAGACCAGGAGGAACAGCACCATGGCCGCGAACAACCAGTGCACGCGGATGGCGATTCCGAAGGCGGTGCCGATGCGAAAGGATCCGAACAAATCGAGGTGGGGGGGTAGGCGGGGATCGTAAGGGGCCGGCGTACGCAGCGCCGCGCTCAGGGTGCTTTTCGACGCTCCGGCGGGTGCTTTCACGTCGCGAACCCATTCTTGGGCTCTGCAACGGGTCTTTTTCGGACCTGACTGGGTTCCGTGTGGGATTCCCAGCCGTCGCCCGCCGGAACTCGTGCCGTCGAACGAGCTTGGAGCCGACCCCTCTCCGTCGAGGGCCTCCACCTCTCCCCCGGCCGCCGTAAGACCCGTCCCCAGCGCGGGCTAGCCCAGTTCCTGCGGGCGTATCCCACACCGAACCCAGTCCGTTCAGGGGGTCGCCGTTGCGCCCCTCCGCGGCCCCGCGGGCGCCACCGGACGGCTCGGGACCCCCGGCACGTACGGCCTCCCGGCCCGACGAGCGCCGCTCCTTCGCAGATCGCCTCGCCTTCGAGGAGAATGACGGCTCCGCGCGGGCCGACGCCCGCTCGTCGAACCATGGTCTCCCCCCGATCCTCCGGTCCCCGCTCGAGCCCCGAATCGCCCGGGGCGCAGGGCGCGCAGGGCGCGGCCGGGGAGGGCCCCGCGAAGCGCGTGCTGCGCCTGCGTCTGGAGGAGCTCTCCGTGGGCGACGCGGTCGTGCTTCGGCCCGACGCGTGGGCGAGCTCCCACGCCGGCGCGGCGCGCGTCGGCGCGCTCGGCGGCGCCGGCCTGGCCGCGGCCCTCGTCCACGAGGCGTTGTTCGACGCGCGGTCCGCGGACGAGGCGCCTCCGACGGAGGGGGATCGGACTCCAGGGACCGCCGCGCCCTGCGTGGCGATCGCCGTGGGCCCGGCCGTCGTGCGCGGGTTGCCGACCGCGGCGCGCGCGACCGTGGCCGGTGCGCCGGCTCCGCTCACGGGTCGCTACGCGGACGGGCAGGTCGGGGGCGAGCTGGCCGCGCAGCTCGCGAAGCAGGTCGACGGTCTGGTCCTCCGCGGGCGCAGCCGGGCGGCCGGCGCGGTTCTGATCCTGTCGGAGGACCCCGCGGGCGTTCGCGTCGAGCTGGCGGCGATCCGCGACCTCGAGGGCCGCTCACCGAGCCGCACGCACGCTCGGCTCGCGGAGCGCTTCGGACCCTGCGCCACGCTCGCGGTCGGACCGGCCGGCGAGCGCGGGGCTCCGGCCGCGAGCCTGGCCGCCGACGGGCGCCACTTCGTCGGCCGCGGGGGCCTCGGTGCCCTGCTCGGGGAGCTGGGGCTCAAGGCCGTGGTCGTGCGCGCGAGCCCCGGCGAGCAGCCGGACCCGCGCAGCTCCGAGCGCACGCTGCTCCTGCGCTGGCTCGGCGCGTCGCCGCGGCTCGCCGTGCGGGCCGCGCAGGGCTCGCTCGAGCTCTTCGGCGAACTCGCCGCGCGCGGCGAGGAGTCCGGAAACGCCGCGCTCGCGAACGAGGCCGAGGGCGCCGGGGTCGCGCGCGAGGGCTGCCGCGGTTGTCCGACGCCGTGCGGCTGGGTGTTCCAGACCGAGGCGGGCCAGCGGCCCGGCCACTTCTCCGCCAACCGCGTGCTGGGCTCGACGCTCGGGATCGAGGACTTCGCGAGCTCGCTCGAACTGCTCGCCGCCTGCGACGCCGCGGGCCTGGACGCGAAGGAGGTCGGGCCGGCGCTCGCGGCCTGGTGCGCGGCCTGCGCGGCGGGCCGGCTCGCGGAGCCCTCGCCTCGCGGCGACCTGCAGGCGCTGCGCGCGTTGATCCACGACGCGGGAGCGGGCCGCGGTCGCGCGGCGCTGCTGGCGGAGGGGGCGCGCGCGGCGACGGCGCAGCTCGCGCGCCGCTCCGAAGCGTCCCGAGAGGAACCGGGCTCGCTCGCTCCCGGGACGGCGGAACTCGGCGCGGCCGCGCGCGGCGACGCGACGGACGCGACGGACGCGACGGACGCGCTGGTCGCGCGGGTCGGCGTGCGCGGGGGCGATCCGATGCGCGTGTTCCCGTTCCTCGTCGGCTCGGGCGCGGGCCCCGCGGCGCTCGCCGCGCGCGTCGAGCCGCTCGTGCTTCCCGCCGGCGCCGACGACCCCGAGCGCTTCGCGGGCAAGGGGCGCCTCGTCTGGTGGCACGAGAGCTTCGCAGCGGCCCTGGACGCCAACGGCTTCTGTGCCTTCTCCGCGGCCGGCCTGCTGGTCGACGGGATCGCACGGCTGGACGCGCTCGTCGCGCGCATCACGGGCGAGGACGAGGCCGGCGCCGGCCTGCGCTTCCTCGGAGGCGGTGCGGCGCTTTGCTTCCTGCACCGCGAGATCGACGCACGCCTGGCGGCGGACCCGGTTCGCGCGCGGGGCGCGGCGCCGGCGGGGCTGGAGGCCGAGGTCGCCGAGTACGCGCGGCTGCGCGGCGTCGACCTCCGCGGCCGGCCGCTCCCCGAGGCGCGCGACCGCTTCCGCGCCGGAGGCGACCCGGTCGACCTCGCCGCGCTCGCGAGCGTCGAGGGTCCGGCGCTCGCGGACGCGACGGCCAGCGCTCCCGGAGCGCGGAGCCGGGGCCGCGTGCACCTGCGCTCGGCAGGCGCGCTCGCGCGCGCCATGGGGGATCGGCATGACGTCGAGCTGGAGCTCCCCGCGACGCTGCGCGAGGTGCTGGCCGTCGCGGGGCAAGACCACGCGGCGGGCGAGTGGCTCGTGCGCGACGGCGAGCCCCTGCCG
>CAYGPA010000224.1:3277-8672 GCA_964351535.1 uncultured Planctomycetaceae bacterium | reverse complement strand
TCGATGCCGATGCACACGACGTCGAAGTCCTCGCCCGCCGTGAAGTCCATCGCGCGCAGGCAGCGCAGCAGGCCGTTCAGGATCAAGCCGCAGAGCATGGGACACTCGTAGTACACGTACGCCACGACCACCGGTCGCTCGCCGAAGTAGTCGCCCAGGCGGACCTCGCTGCCGTCCGATGCGAAGAACTTCGCGTCGAGCGGGAGCGACTCGCCCAGGCGCTGGTCCACGCCGACCTCGGCCAGGAGCTCCTGCGACGAGATCTGAGGCGCGGCGGTCGCGGGCACGAGGCCGCCCAGCCCGAGGACGAGCCCGAGCAGGCACGCGCGCGCGCCGGTCGACGTGCGCGTCATCGCTCGTCCTCCTTCGGCGCCACGGGCAGACCGCGCTGTGCGAGGAGGTTCATCGCCCGCTCCACGGGAATGCGCACGATGCCGGCGTCGCGGTCGACCCAGGCGTAGGAGCCGAGCAGCGCCCGCTCGCGGTGGCGCAGCTCGTCGATGTCGGTGCGCACGGTGATCTGCAGCCGCGGAGACGGCGGGATCTGGCGGTCCTCGCCGAGCGGGTGCTGCTCGGACGGCACCTCGCGCGCCGCGCGCTGGAAGCTCGACATCAGGCCGCTGGCGACCCACGTGAGCCCGCCCGTGACGAGCCCGATGGAGAGCAGGAACACGGCGATGCGCCCGGCCGAGAGGTCGGTGACCTCGTGGCCGCGCTCGCGCGACTCGGGAAGCGCGCGTTGCAGCTCATCCATGGCTGGGTTCGACCTTCGGCAGGGGACGCGTGGTCGTGTCCTCCAGCGCGCCCTCGAGGTTGGCGTCCTGCAGGCTGATGAGCGGCCGGCCCTTCAGCCCGCCGAAGAACACCCGGACCCAGAAGCCGCCCATGGCCACGGGTACGAGCACGTCCAGCCAGGACACGTGCAGACCCTCGGGGTGGAAGGCCGGCACGATCAGCCAGAAGACGTCGACGAAGCGCAGGAACAGCAGCACGGTGGCCACCGTCGCGAGCGCGTGCCCGGCGCGCTTGGTGCGGCGCGACAGCAGCGTCAGGAACGGCACGATGAAGTGGAAGCCGATCAGGATGCCGGCGATCACCTTCCAGCCGTGGCTCGCACGGCTGAGGTACCAGGGCGTCTCCTCGGACAGGTTGCCCGACCAGATGATCAGGAACTGCGAGAACGAGACGTAGGCCCACAGCATCACGAACGCCAGCATCAGGTTGCCGAGGTCGTGGAAGTGCCGCGGCGCGATCCAGCGCGAGAACGGCTCGCGACGCGCCAGCCAGGCCCCCATCACCACGGTCAGGCACAGCGTCCCGAGCCCTTGTCCGACGATGAAGATCACGCCGTAGATCGTCGAGAACCAGTGCGGCTCGAGCGACATGCCCCAGTCGACCGACGCGAACGTCATCGTCAGCGCGTAGGCCCCGAGCGCCGGCCCGGCCAGCATCCGCAGGCGGTGCGCCAGCCGCGGATCCCCGGTGCGATCCTGCTGGGCGACCGTACGCCCCACGATGCGGGCGATCAGCATCCACGTGCCGAAGAAGATCACCGCGCGCACGAGGAAGAAGGGCACGTTCAGGTAGATCGCCTTCTTCTGCAGCAGCTCGTCGTGGGCGACGAGCTCGGCGTCCGCCCACGGGAAGAGCTGCCCGACTCCGAGCGCGATCGGGACGAACAGCAGCGCCATCCACGGCAGCGTGCGCATGGCCGCCTCGAGCAGGCGGCGGATGGAGAGCCCCCAGGCCCCACCGGTCAGGTGGTGCAGCATCGAGAGCGCCAGGCTGCCCAGCGGGAAGCTGATCCAGAACAGGAACGCGAGCAGCCACGAGCGCAGGAACTGCTCGGTCTGGAAGACGGCGCCGACGAGCGCCGGCACGCCCGCCGCGACGGCCACGATCAGCGCGCGACGCTGGACGGCCTCGATCGAGCCGCGGATGTCGGTCGGAGCCGTCATTCGCCTCCCTCCTGGAGGAGCGCCGTGCGCTGCTCGGCCGGCACGTCCTCGAGCGACGCGTTCTGGGACAGCTGCAGCGCGCGAACGTAGGCGGCGATCGCCCAGCGGTCGTGCGGCGCGACGCGGTCGGAGTAGTCGTACATGGCCCCGAAGCCGTTCGTGACGACGTCGAAGAAGTAGCCCGGCGGAGCGGCGCGCAGGCGTTCGACGTGGAAGGACGTGGGCTGCTTCAGGCCGCGCTGGACGATCATGCCCTGCCCCGTACCCGCCGCGTCGTGGCAGGGCGTGCAGTAGATCGAGTACTGCTTGCGCCCGCGCGCCAGCACGTCGGCGGTCACCTCGAACGGGAAGGTCGTCGCGAACTCGCCGTCCACGCGCCCGGTCAGCAGGTGGTCGTCGTCGAGGATCGCCCCGCGCGCCACGGTTCCCACGACGCGCGGACGGGAGGCGCGGCCGTCCTGGAAGAACGAGCTGGCCTCCAGCGGATCGAGCCGGGGTTGGTCGTGCATGTCCTGGCGGCACGCGGGCAGCAGCGGCACGAGGAGCACCAGCAGCAGCCCCGAAACCCATCCACCAGGCCCCACCGCCCGGGGAGACCGGCCCGACCGCGAACGGTTGCGGAAGAACTCGCTCTTTCTTGCGGGCCTCATGCGTGCGGGACCTCCTGGACGCCGAGGGTCTCGGTGTCCTCGAGCAGCCGGCGCGCCTCCTCGTGGTCGAAGCGCGGGTCGTAGTGCAGCAGCATCAGGAAGAAGCGGTTGCGGCTCGCGAGCTCGAAGCCCTCGACGGAGAACACCGGGTGGTGCGGTCGCGGGAGGCCGTTCAGCGCCAGCATCCCCAGCACGGCCGTGAGGGCCGCGAAGAGGATCGTCACCTCGAAGGTGATGACGATGAAGGACGGCCAGCTGTTCAGCGGGCGGCCTCCCACGTTGATCGGGTACTCGATGACCGAGACCCAGTACTGCAGGGCGAAGCCCACGATGGCGCCGACGATGCCGCCGGCGAGCACGAGCTTCGGCAGGTGGTTCTTGTAGCCGATGGCCTCGGTGACCTCGTGCAGCGGGAGCGGCGTGTAGGCCTCCATCTTCGTGTAGCCCGCGCCGCGCGCGCTGCGGATCGCGTCGATCAGCTGCTCGGAGCCGGAGAACTCGGCGATGACGCCGAACACCGGGGACTTCGGGGTCGTGGGCTTCACGAGCCACCTCCCTCGGGGTCCCCGTTGCTCTTCTCCGACGACTCCGGCGCCAGCGAGCGCATCTCGAAGATCGAGATGACCGGCAGGAAGCGCACGAAGAGGAACACGAGCGTCAGGAAGAGGCCGATGGTTCCGATGTAGAGGCCCCAGTCCCACTTCGTCGGCTCGTACATGGCCCACGACGACGGCAGGTGGTCGCGGCTCAGGCTGACGACGACGATCACGAAGCGCTCGAGCCACATGCCGACGTTCACGAACATCGCGACGAGGAACAGCCAGCCGAGGTGCGTGCGGCAGCGCTTCAGCCAGAAGAGCTGCGGGACGACGACGTTGCAGAAGATCAGCGCGTAGAAGAAGTTCCGGTACGGGCCGGTCAGGCGGTTCTTCAGCAGGTAGTGCTCGTACTCCGTCCCGCTGTACCAGGCGAAGAAGAACTCCATCGCGTAGCCGTAGGCGACGATCAGGCCCGTGGCGAGCAGCACCTTCGCCATGTTCTCGAGGTGCCGCATCGTGATGAAGTCCTCGAGCTCGTAGAACTTCCGCAGCGGGATGGCGAGCGTCATCACCATCGCGAAGCCCGCGAAGATGGCGCCGGCGACGAAGTACGGCGGGAAGATCGTCGCGTGCCAGCCGGGCACGATGCCGGCGGCGAAGTCGAAGCTGACGACGGTGTGCACGGAGACGACCAGCGGCGTCGCCAGGCCGGCCAGCAGCAGGTAGGCCGTCTCGTAGCGGTCCCAGTGCCGCGCCGCGCCGCGCCAGCCGAGCGCGAGGATGCCGTAGACGCGCCGGAACGGCATGCTCTTGGCGCGGTCGCGCAGCGTGGCGAAGTCGGGGATCAGGCCGACGTACCAGAACAGCGCCGAGACGGTCGCGTACGTCGACACCGCGAACACGTCCCACACCAGCGGGCTGCGGAACTGCGGCCACATCCCCATCGTGTTGGGGTAGGGCATCAGCCAGTAGAAGAGCCACGGCCGGCCCATGTGCAGCAGCGGGTACAGCCCGGCGCACGTGACCGCGAACAGCGTCATCGCCTCCGCGAAGCGGTTGATCGACGTGCGCCAGTCCTGGCGCAGCAGCAGCAGGATGGCGGAGATCAGCGTGCCCGCGTGGCCGATGCCGATCCACCACACGAAGTTGATGATCGCGAAGGCCCAGCCGACCGGGATGTTCAGGCCCCACACGCCGGTGCCGCGCGCCAGCAGGATGCCGATCGACGGCACCAGCAGCATCGCGAGCATGAACGAGACGCCGAAGCCGATCCACCAGCCGCGCGGCGTGCGCCGCGTCAGCACGATCTGGCTGATCTTGTCGGTGACCGACTCGAGGCTGTGTCCCGGAGCGATGAACTCGCGATCGCCCGGGCCGCCGGCTTTGCTGGCTTGCTGCGTCACAGAGCCAGGATCTCCGGATTGCGGTTCGTGTAGCGCGACAGGTACGTCGTGCGCGGCCGGGTGTTCAGCTCCTCGAGCAATGCGTAGTGGTCGGGCCGCTCGCGCAGCTTCGACACGCGGCTCTCGGGGTCGTTCAGGTCGCCGAAGTGGATGGCGGAGGCCGGGCACGTGGCCTGGCAGGCCGTCTTCACCTCGCCCTCGCCGATCTCGCGGTCCTCGCGCTTGGCCTCGATGCGCGCGTGGTTGATGCGCTGCACGCAGTACGTGCACTTCTCCATGACGCCGCGCGAGCGCACGGTGACGTCGGGGTTGCGCTGCAGCGCGACCGCGGGCTCGTCGTCGACGTAGCGGTAGAAGTTGAACCGCCGCACCTTGTACGGGCAGTTGTTCGAGCAGTAGCGCGTGCCGACGCAGCGGTTGTAGACCATCTCGTTCAGGCCCTCGGGCCCGTGGACGGTCGCGCCGACCGGACAGACGACCTCGCACGGCGCGTTCTCGCAGTGCATGCACGGCACGGGCTGGTTCAGCACGCGCGTCTCTTCCTCGGTGTGCACGAAGTAACGATCGACGCGGATCCAGTGCATCTCGCGGCCGAGCTTGACCTCTTCGCGCCCCACGACGGGGATGTTGTTCTCCGACTGGCACGCGACCTGGCAGGCGTTGCAGCCCAGGCACGAGTTCAGGTCGATGACCATGGCCCAGGCGTAGCCCTCGCCGGTGGTGCGGTTGTCGAGCGGGTGCGGCGGGTAGAGCGACGTGTCGCCGTGGGCGCCGTGCCCGGCCTCCGCGGCCGCGTGGTCCGCGGACTCCGCGTGCGCGCCCGGCTCCGCGTGGGACTCCGCGTG
>CAYGPA010000224.1:0-3177 GCA_964351535.1 uncultured Planctomycetaceae bacterium | reverse complement strand
CTCCGCGTGGGACTCCGCGTGCGCGGCGAGCGCGGCGCCGGCGGCGGGGTCGACGCGGATGAGGTCGCGCCCCTCCATCGAGTGGTGCTCCTGCGTCGTGGACAGCGCCCGCCGTCCGTGCCCCGTGCGCACGTCGATGCCCGGGATCGTCCAGAGCTGCGCGGACGAGCGCAGTCGGTACGCGTCGACGCCCGCATCCTGCCCGACGCGGCCGACGAAGTGCCGGCCGTAGCCCAGCGACAGCGCGAGGCAGTTCTCGGCCACGCCGGGGATCACGAGGACGGGCACGTTCAGCATCCGCTCCGCGGTCTGCAGCTGCACGACGTCCTCGCTCTTCACGCCGAGGCGCTCCGCGGTCGCGGGCGCGATCAGCGCCGCGTTGTCCCAGGTCAGGAGCGAGATCGGCTTGGGGCACTCCTGCAGCCAGCCGTTGTTCGCGTAGCGTCCGTCGTGGACGGTCGGGTCGGGGTACAGGACGAGCTCGAGGTCCTCGCCGTCGCTCTCCGGCGTCGCGGGCGCCGCGTTTCCGGAGTTCGGCCGCAGCGTCACGTCGAGCGCCGCGAAGCGCGTGTCCGCGACCACGCCGTCGTGCAGCGCGCGCCGCCACCAGGCTTCGAAGCCGTCCGCGCCGACGCTCTCGCGCCAGGTCTCGCGCACGAGCTCGTAGCCGGGCACGCCGGGCCGTCCCGCGAGGGCCGCGACCAGCTCGTGGTCGCTGACGCCCGCGTAGAGCGGCGCGATCAACGGCTGCACGATGCCGAGCGTGCCGTCGTGCGCGCGCGTGTCGCTCCACGACTCGAGGAAGTGCGCAGCCGGCACGTGCCAGTGGCAGCGCTGGGAGGTCTCGTCCTCCTGCAGGCCCCAGTGCACGCGGAAGGGCACCTTGTCCAGCGCACCGGAGAAGTCGAGGTCGTACGGCGCGTCGTACACCGGGTTCCCGCCCAGCATGACGAGCACCTCGACCGCGCCCGCGCGCATGTCGTCGCACAGCTCGCGAAGCGACTCGGTGCAGGCGACCGGCTCGGCCGCGATCGGGTCCGTCAACTCGACCGTCGTACCCAGCGCGCCGAGCGCGGCGTTCAGCCGATGCCCCAGCGCGTGCACGGCGGCCGGCTGTCCCTCGCCGACGACGACCAGCGCGCGCGAACCCGCGCGCCGCAGGTCGCGCGCGACCGCGTCGATCCAACCGGACTTCAACCCGCTGCTCGTCGCCAGCGCGTCCGCCTGCGCGTCGCCGTTCACCGCCGCGAGCAGGGCCTCGGCGCAGCCGGCGATCCGCGTCGCCCGCAGCGGCACGCGGTGGTCGGCCTGGGCGCCGGTCACGGTGCTGTTCGGCTCGATCGCGTACAGGCGGTTCATGCCGTCCGGCGCCTCGCGGTCGCGGCGCGCGGCGAACTCGCGCGCGTAGCGCACGCGCCCCGGTCCGGAGGCGAGGAAGTCCGCGTCGAGCGCGACGATCACGTCCGCCCTGGAGAGGTCGTAGCGGGCCACCGCGTCGCGGCCGAAGGCCTCCAGCGCGCCGGCGCGCGCGTTGTCGCGGTTCACGGGCTCCCACTGGTGCCACTTCATCCGCGGCAGCTCGTCCCGCAGCGCGCGCAGCTGGCGCGCGAGGGTCGGCGACGTGACCGAGTTCGTCAGCACGCGCAGCCCGGCACCACCCTTCGAGCCCTGGACGTCGAGCTCGGCGCGCAGCGCGCCCAGGAAGTCCGACATCGACTGGATGCGCCCCGCGCGCAGCACGACCTGCGAGCGGTCGGGGTCGTACAGGTCGAGCACGGCCGCCTGCGCGAGCGCATCGGCCGCACCCAGGCTGGAGGGGTGATCGGGGTTGCCCTCGATCTTCGTGGGCCGCCCCATGTGGCTCTCGACGAGCACGCCGAAGCCCGCGCCCATCAGCGGGAGCGAGGTCGCGAAGTACTCCGGCTTGCCGGGAACCATGTCCTCGGGGTTCTGCGCGTAGGGCAGGATCGTCTCGCGCGGCTGACGCGTGCACGCGCCGAGACCCGCCAGCGCCAGCGACGCGCCCATCGTGCGCAGGAAGCCGCGCCGTCCGACGGGGTCGAGAAAGCCCTCCGCGACCGAAGGCCACTCCTCCCGCACCCACGCGCGGAACGGCTCCTCGTCGGCCAGCTGATCGAGCGCCTGCCAGTAGTCCTGGCCGCGCTTGCCCGACAGTCGGTCTCGAACGTGTTGAAGGTCCATGGTCAGCGGTGGCAGATCGAGCAGTTCGTGAGGCTCTGGATGTCGTACTCCTCGACGAGCCGCGCGCCGAGCTCGGCCTGGTCCTCCAGCGGAGTCCAGTCCATGTCGAAGACGTGCTCGCGCGGGCGGACGTGGAGCTCCGGCTCGCGGTGGCAGGAGAGGCACCACTCCATCTGCAGCGAGTTCTCCTGCCACATCAGCGGCATCTCGTCGACGGGCCCGTGGCAGCTCGCGCAGCCGATGCCCTTCTTCACGTGGATGCTGTGGTCGAAGTACGCGTAGTCCGGCAGGTCGTGCACGCGCGTCCACTCGATCGAGCGATCGGTGCGATAGCTCTCGCGCACGATCTCCAGCAGCTCGGCGTTGGTCCACACCATCGAGTGGCACGTCATGCACGTCTTCGTCGACGGCATGCCGGCGTAGGCCGATTCCTCGACACTGGTGTGGCAGTAGCGGCAGTCGATCCCGAGGCCCTGCACGTGGTGCTTGTGGCTGAAGTGCACGGGCTGTTCGCGCACCACGTCCTCGTTCGTGACGTACCCGGAGCGGTTGATCTCCGCCGTCAGCCAGAGCCCGCCTCCGAGGAAGAAGATCGCCCCGAAGATCGTCACCTTCGAGAGCGTGTTGAAGCTCGGATGGAAGATCTGCGTCATGTGCGCGGCCCCGATTGCGGCCGGAAGTCTAGCCTCTGGATCCGGGCGTTCACCGATCCAAGACTGCTTTCACCCGGGGCGTGAACGAAAAGACATCCAATGCATGGGTCGGCTGACGAGCATACCTGCGATGTATAGGTTTCAACGCACGCGGTCGCTCGGCGAAACGTCCTCTTCGGCACGCTCGTGCGGCACGTACTGCCCCTCGTTGTCCGGCAGCGGCACGCCGGCCCGCACCAGCGCCGTGTACAAACCGAGACACACCACGTTGGCCAGGTTCAGGCTGCGCACGCCCGGTCGGATCGGAACGTAGACGCGCCGC
>CAYGPA010000223.1:0-8719 GCA_964351535.1 uncultured Planctomycetaceae bacterium | reverse complement strand
TCGGGGCTCGTGACGACGTCCCCGTAGATCGCCGTCTTCCCGCACAGCGCGCCGTTCGAGTACGGATGCGCCGGGTTGCCCTTCACGCGCACGAAGCGCCCGGCGTCGTCGGTCTCGACCAGCACCCCGCACGCGTCGGGGCAGTCCAGGGGGCACGTGCTCGGCGTCAGGGGCATGGACTCATCGTACGTCCCCCCCGACCCCGCGCGCGAGCCGCCAAGCGTGTCGGTGCATTGTCGGTCGTGGGCCCGGCGCGGTGGCCCCCGCGCGCCGCAGCCGGTATAAGCCAGGAATGGCACGCTTGGGCTTGGAGCGAGACATCGTGGACGAGGGCGTCCTGGAGCGTTCGGTGGCGTTCTTCCGCGAGCGCGGGGTCGCGCTGCCGACGTTCGCGCAGGTCGCGGAGCCGGACCGGGTACCGGAGGCCACGCGCGCGGCGCTCGCCGACGTCGACCCCGACGCCGCCGATCCGCACAACCTGTTTCGCGTCCACTGGTTCAACGCCGACGACCGTCGCGGTCGCGTCGGCGTCCCCGGTGCGGTCTGGCTGCCCAAGGAGCTGACCGGCGTCGACGCGCCGATCTTCGCGGCGCTCGGCGATCGCTTTCCGATGATCCGGGCTCACAAGGTGCTCGCGGCCTACGCCTGCCTCGCGCCGCGGCTCGTCACGGGGCAGTTCGACCCGACCCGCCACAAGGCCGTGTGGCCGTCGACGGGCAACTACTGCCGGGGCGGCGTCGCGATCTCGCGCACGCTGGGCTGCCGCGGCGTCGCCGTGCTGCCCGAGGGCATGAGCGCGGAGCGCTTCGAGTGGCTCGGCCGCTGGGTCGACGATCCCGCCGACGTGATCCGCACGCCGGGCACCGAGAGCAACGTCAAGGAGATCTACGACGAGTGCAAGCGGCTCGAGGCCGACCCCGAGGTCGTCGTCTTCAACCAGTTCTGCGAGTTCGCCAACCATCTCGCGCACGTGACGTGCACGGGCCCCGCCCTCGAGCGCGTGTTCCTGGAAGAGCGCAAGGCGCGCCCCGAGCTCAAGCTCGCGGCCTTCGTCTCCGCCACGGGCTCCGCCGGCACCATCGGCGCCGGCGACTGGCTCAAGGACCGACACGGCGCGCGCATCGTCGCCGTCGAGGCGCTCGAGTGCCCGACGATGCTCTACAACGGCTTCGGCGAGCACAACATCCAGGGCATCGGCGACAAGCACCTGCCGTACATCCACAACGCGACGAACACCGACGTCGTGGTCGCGATCTCCGATCGCGCGACCGACGGCCTGAACGTGCTGTTCAACACCGAGTCCGGCCGCCGCTGGCTCGCGCGCGAGCGCGGCCTGCGTCCGGAGCTCGTCGACGCGCTGCGCCACTTCGGCCTGTCGGCGATCTGCAACGTGCTGGCGGCGATCGAGACGGCCAAGGCCCTCGACCTCGGCCCCGACGACGTCGTGGCCACGATCGCGACCGACGGGGCGGACCTGTACGTGTCGGAGTACGACAAGGCGCTCGCGCGCGACTTCGGCGGCAGCCTGGACGACGCCGCGGCGGCCGCGACGTTCGAAGAGCACCTGCGCGGCAAGCCGACCGAACACCTGCTCGTGCTCTCTCCGCGCGACCGCGACCGCGTGTTCAACCTGGGCTACTTCACGTGGGTCGAGCAGCAGGGCGTGACGGTGCAGGAGTTCGAGGCGCGCCGCGACCAGGCCTTCTGGCGCGGCCTGCGCGAGCTGGTGCCGGCCTGGGACGCGCTGATCGAGGAGTTCAACCGGCGCACGGGAGCGCTAGCACGCGCGTGAGCTCGCTCGGGAGTCGGCTCGTTTGCGGAGGCTGCGGGACGGCGCTGCCGCCGGACGAGCCGTTTCCGTTCCGCTGTCCGCGTGCCGATGACGGAGACGGCGGGGACCACGTGCTGCAGGTGCAGCTCGACCTCGCGGGAACGGAGTTTCCCAGCGCGCCCGCCGGAGACGGTCTCGAGCACTCCTTCGTGCGCTACCGAGAATTGCTGCACGCGTACCGCTTCGCGCGCCGCGCGGGGCTCGCGGACGCGGACTGGATCGAGCTCGTCGAAACCCTGGGCGCCGCCCTGCGGGCGGCGTGCGGACGCGACTTCGAGCCCACGCCGCTCGCGCGCAGCGAGGAGCTGTCCGCGGCCCTCGGCCTGCGCGCTCCGGGTGGGCTGTGGGTCAAGGACGAGACGCGGAGCCCAACGAGCTCGCACAAGGGGCGGCACCTCTTCGGACTGGCGCTGCACCTCGCCGCGCTCGAGCGACTGGGTCTCTCGAAGGGCGACGAGCCGCTGGCCATCGCGAGCTGCGGCAACGCCGCCGTCGCGGCCGCGGCGGTCGCCCGCGCGCTGGGTCGGCCGCTGGAGGTCTTCGTGCCGACCTGGGCCGACGCACAGGTGCTCGCGCTGCTTCGCGAGCTCGACGCGCGCGTCACCGTCTGCGAACGGGAGGCCGACGCGCCCCCCGGCGACCCGTGCGTGCAGCGCTTCCGCGAGGCCGTCGCCGCGGGCGCGCTGCCCTTCACGTGCCAGGGCACCGAGAACGGCCTCGTGATCGAGGGCGGGCAGACGCTCGCCTTCGAGGTCGCCTCGGCCTGGGACGCGTCGCTGCCGCTGAATCGCGTCGCGCTTCAGGTCGGCGGCGGCGCCTGGGCTACGTCGGTCATGCGCGGCTTCGCCACGGCCGTCGCGCTGAAGGCCCTGCCGCGCGTGCCGGAGTTCCTCGCGGTCCAGACCGCCGGCGGCCACCCGCTGGTGCGCGCGTGGGAGCGCGTGTGCACCGAGGCGGCAGCCGGCGCGACGCCGGACGAGGTGCGCGCCCGCGCCGCGCGCGAGCGCGCTCGCTACATGCAGCCCTGGGAGGAGGAGCCGCGGAGCCTCGCGACCGGCATCCTCGACGACGAGACCTACGACTGGCTGGCCGTGGTGCGCGCGCTGGCGGCGACGGGCGGCGAGGCCCTCGTCGCCCCCGAGGCGCAGATCGAACGCGCGCGCGAGCTGGGGCGCTCCGCAACGGGCATCGCGGTCACGTACACGGGCGCCGCCGGCCTCGCGGGCCTGCTCGAGCTCGCGGGGCGCGGCGAGCTGCGGCCCGACGAGAACGTGCTCGCCATCTTCAGCGGAGGCGAGCGATGAGCCGCGCGCGGGAAGCCGGACCGGGGCGCACGGTCCGCGTGGCCGTGACGCAGACGAAGAACGTCGCGTCGCTGCCGGAGCGCGTCGAGGACCTGGGAAGACTGCTGCCGGCCGACCTCGAGGCGATCCGCGCGGCGAACGTCGCGCACCACGTCGAGTTGCTCCAGGCCGCCGCCGAGCGCGGCGTGCGCGCGATCGGCTTCGGCGAGCTGTTCGCGGGCCCCTACTTCGCCCTGCACGAGGACCCGGTCTGGTTCGGCCTGGCCGAGGACGCGGCCGACGGCCCCACGGTACGCGCGCTCGCCATGGCGGCGCTGCAGCACGAAGTCGTCGTCGTCGCGCCGATCTACGAGCGCACGCCGGATGGCCGCCGCTTCAACACCGCCGTCGTGATCGACACCGACGGATCCGTCCTCGGTCGCTACCGCAAGGTCCACATCCCGAGCGGCACGAACGAGACCGCGACCTTCTCGGAGACTTTCTACTACGAGCGCAGCGACGGCGAAGTCCAGGAGAGCCACGCGATCTCGGCGCGCTCGCCGTTCTTCCCCGTCTTCCGGACGGCCGTCGGCGCCGTCGGCGTGTCGACCTGCTACGACCGCCACTTCGAGGGCGTGATCCGATCCCTGGCCGACGCCGGCGCCGAGCTGATCTTCTCCCCCGCCGTCACCTTCGGCGAGCACTCCCACCGCATGTGGACCCTCGAGTTCGCCGTCGACGCCGCCCGCCACGGCGTCGCCCTCGCCGGCTCGAACCGCAAGGGCGCCGAGCCGCCGTGGAACGTCGAGTTCTTCGGCGCGAGCCACGTCGTCACCCCGTCAGGCCGGTGCCCCGACCTCTCCGACGTCCCCGAGCTCGTGATCGCCGACGTCGCCCTCGACGCGCTGCGAGGCGCCGGCGGCTCCGGCTGGAATCTGCCGCGCGACTCAAGACCAGACGCGTACTCCTGAGGCGACGCCGCGCAGGCTCCCGGACCTGGCGCCGCCCGACCACGGAGCGCGCCGGGCGAGGCCTCGAGGAGACCCCGCCCGGCGCTCGTCGTTTCTCGTGCGGAACCTCGATGCCCTCAGCGCTCGAGCGGAGGCTCGCAGACGATCAGGTAGCGCGGGTCGTCGACGTCCTCGAACAGAGGCAGATTGGCCATTGTCAGCAACTGCGGATTGCACGCTTTTGCGCGCACCTGGGCCACATCTGCTGCCTTGAAGCCGACGTTGGGGCTGGCTGTGCCGTTCCCCGGGCACATCGCCGGAGGAACCGGAACCTCCCCAGGAATCGGGGCGTCGGGCCGCGGACTCAACATGATGTCGTTTGCGCAGTTGTTGTGGCAGAGGCACAGGGTGTGCGCAACTTCATGGGCATACGTTCGGCAGTCGCCTCCGTCGTCCACGAAACAGAGGTTGTCGATGTCGAGGGCCTGAGGCGGGCACGTTCCAACGGTCACGCCGTTGGCTCCCATGAGACTGCCGACCGAAACGATGTTGATCTTCTTGTTCAGGATGTGCCCGTTCGTATACAGCCAGTCGCGGATCATCCGGACCTCGGTGCCGCTCAAGCTCCCGTCGGCGTCCAGATCGGCCATGGTGTCGCCGTCCAGGTCAGCCGGCACGGCGACCGTCGGCACCTCTCTGCAGAGCTGGAAGCAGACATTCGTTGGCCCGCCGTAGACGGCATTGAGGCAGGCGACGATACATGCGGACGGATTACCCATCGCATTGTTCCGCGCCGATCCGACTCCAGAGTTTGCTGGTCCGGTCAGGATCAGGTACTGCACGTTCACAGTCTTCTTGGGCGGGCCCGAGATGGTGAAGCACACGGCGTTGGTCAACGCGTCTCCGAATCCGGCGGGGTCGTTCGGGTCGCGCTGGAACCACTGCGCATAGACTTTCTTGCCCGGGGTGAGGGTGGGGTCGTTGCCGCTCTGGATGGTCTTGTTGAAATTGCGCGAGAGCGTCGCCCCCGAGCAGCCTCCGCTGCCGGCCTTGCCTGTCTTGGGCGGCAGAGCACGAGTGAACGGGGCCTTGACACACAACTTGCCGCCGTGGAAGTTCAGGTTCGCCTTCTTGCAGCTGTACAGCAGGAACCCAGCCTCGCCCGGCAGGACGTCGTTGGCGACGATGCGGAAGGGTGCAGTGCCCACCGTGCTTGGCGTCCCGGTTGTGGTGATGAAGGGAACGCAACCGATAGAGTTCGTCTTGCCCGTGCAATACATCTCGATGGGTGCCGCACACGGACCCGCCGAGTCGATCTGCAGGAAAAAGCTCGCCCACGCGTTTGCCGGCCAGCCGCCGAAGAAGAAGCAACCGGTTCCCGTCGCTGCCCCGCTGCAGACAAGTGACGTGTTGATCGTTCCCGCCGGTCCGGCCGGATCACCGTCGACGTTGCCCCAGTAGGCATCGCTCGCGTCCAGTCCCGTACCGCATGCCCCCACCAGCGGGTCCGAGCCACAAGCGAGCGAGTAGGTGCAGGCACCGAACACGCCGCGCACGGGCTCGCCCGCGATGATCGGGCCGCCGCCTCCTCCGACGACAGCGCTCGGGTTTCCGTGCCGGAAGCTCCAGGTGAAGTTGTCGGAGCCGCTGCCAGACGTGCCGTCGCCCTCCGAGAGCAGACAGAACTCGTCACCACCCGAGAGGTCGATGTTGATGAACCAGCCCGTACCGGTCCCGATCGAGTCACCTGGCAGCGTGACGCCGACCCCGGGGTTCAGCACGATGGCACCGGTCGCCCTCGGAGCCGGCGGGTTCGGCGGATTGAATCCGGCGCAGGCGCCTCCGAGCGCGTTGTAGAAGGCCAGCTCGACGTCGACCGTCCCGACGGGAGCGAACGTCACATGTCCGAACGTCACGCTCGAGATCATATTGTCGTCGGTGGCACCCGGAATCCCGGAACTCGTGCCTGGAATGCGGCCGTCGTCCCAGACACGCTCACAGTCCTCTAGGATTGCGTACATCACGTTGTTCGCGGCGTTGCCTGTCCAGAGGCAAGTGTTGTCGTACACGCGTGTCTGCCCGCCCTCCGGCCGCCCGGGCAGCTTGTGGCCCGAACCGCGCGCCCACTGGCCGGTCGCGAGGCGATAGGTCCCCCCGAACTTCGGATACCCACGAATCACGGACCAGTTCAGCGGTGACGATTCTTGAGCCGCTGCGGTGGTACACAGGACTACGGCACACGCCGCCAGTCTCGGAAGCAAGGTCATTGATTCCCTCCCAGGATCGAATGGTCTGCCGGCCGCGTCTCCCCCTCCAAGGGCGAAGTCCCCCGCGGCCGCGCCCTGACCCTAATTAAGAATGTCGAATTTTTCCCGTCCCACCCGCTCTTGGGGATCGCGCTGAGCCTCGAGTCGACAGCTCACTCCCATCGGAGCCACCGAGGTCTTCCCGGCACCGAGAATCTGTTCGTTCCCGCGCTACAGGGGGGCGTCCACGGCGCCAGACAGAGAACCTCCGTCACCGCGAAGCGCGTGCGTGCGGCGCACGAGCCCCATGGCGCACGCGACGAGCAGCAACACCGTCATCCGGCAGAATGCCGGGCAGCGTCTCGCTCACTCCGTCGTCGCCTCGAGCGCGAAGCGCGGGTGGGCGAGCGAGTCGCCGGTGTAGACGGCGTCGAGGAGCAGGGACAGGATCGCGCTCCACGTGAAGTCGACCTCCGCGTCGGCGTGGCCCCGTAGCGTCGCCGGGACGTCGTCGGTCGAGTAGCGCAGGTCGAAGCCGTCGCCGGTGAAGCGCGAGCCCGTCGGGGAACGTTCGAGGATCATCCCCCGGCCGTCGACGCGGGCGTGGAGGCGCAGCAGCTCGCCCTCGCGCTCCGCGCAGAAGCCGTCGAGGTGCGCGAACTCGCGCCAGTCGTCCAGGGTGCCGAAGAAGCGCGCCTTGACGACGTAGGGGCCGCCGTCCTCGGGGCAGAAGACGTCGCAGTTGCCGCAGTCGTTGCAGAAGTCGGCGAAGTTCGCGTACTGGCGCTTGGCCTCCCAGCGGAGCGTGCCCGCTTCGCGAACGGACCAGCCTTCACCGTCGCGGGCCACGTGGACGATCGGGACGTCGGCCACGGGCAGGACGTACGTGAAGTTCGCGTCGTTCGGGCACACCGGCACGCACTTGTCGCACGTGACGCAGTCGAAGAGCTCGAGGTGCGTACCCAGCTTGCGCGGGGGCTTGGCGTTGGCCGCGAGCGCGTAGCGCGGGTCGGCGAGGGCCGTCGGGACGTAGTGCTCGGTGTTGGCGAGGCGCGCAGCGGAGACCCAGGCTTCGAAGTCCGGACCCGCGGCCGCGCGCAGGTCGCCACCGTCGGCCAGCGCCCGCGCGCAGGGCTCGCGCGGCACGCCGGGCGGGAGCGCGGACTCGAGCGCGTCGAGGCCCAGGCCGTAGGCGCGCAGCACGAACTCGTCGACGTCGCGCGCGCCGACGCGCTCCATGCGCGCGAGCAGCTCGTCGAAGTAGCCGCGCGAGCGAGCGTAGCCGCCGGGCTTCAGGAGGTCGCTGCACACCGTGATCGGCACGAGGCCCAGCGCCACGGCGTCGGGGAAGTTCTTGCGGTCGATTCCGGCGGAGAACGAGATCGGGTACCGGTCGCCGAAGTGGGCGCGGAACTCCCGCACGAGGTCCATGGCCAGCACGTGCAGCGGCGGGCCGGAGAGGTACATCTCCTTCTCCTTCGCCGGGAAGAACTCGCGTCGATTCTCGACGATCAGCGTATTGGAGAACTTGACGCCGAAGCCCAGCCCCAGCGCCTCGGCCTTGTCGCCGAGGCGCTCGACGAAGCCCAGCGCCTCCTCCCAGCGCGTGTCGCGCTCGAAGGCGGTCTGCGGGACGTGCACGTCGGTGTAGCCCAGGATGTCGTTCAGGATCTCGCGCGTGCGCCCCGGCCCCGCGAGCATCGGGTTGAGCTTGACGATCGCGTGCAGGCGCTTCTCCTCGAGCAGCCACGCCATGATCGACTCGATCTCGTCGGGCGGGCAGCCGTGGAACGTGCTGAGCGTCAGCGTGTCCGAGAGGCGCGTCGTGAAGTCCAGGTCGCGCAGGTGCGCGAACTCGGCCGGGATCTGCGGGCGCAGGCGCTCGACGACGGCCGAGGCGTCGAGCATCCCGTCGAGGAAGGCCTGCACCGTCGGCGAGCGGATGCCGGCGAGGTCGTAGCCGACGCTCATGTCGTAGACCGTGTCGCGCCAGCCGTCCTCGAGCGCGAGCCGCCCGCTGGCGGCGAGCAGCTCGATCAGCATCATGCCCTTCACGTACTCCTCGAGCGACTGCTCGAGGCGCAGCTCCTGGGACCACTCGACGTTGTAGCCCACGGTCTGCATGTCGATGCACGGCCGCGGGATGTCCAGGCGGTCGTTCACCTGCACGGTCTTCAGCTCGAGGATGCGCGAGCCGCCGAGCCACGACAGCACGAGGTTCTGCGCCATCTGCGACTGCGGCCCGGCCGCCGGCCCCAGGGGCGTCGCCGCGCGATGGCCGTGGAACTCGACGGCGAGGTCGCGGTCCGGCGCGCCCAGGAAGAACTTGCGGCGCGGCATGTCGAAGATGCTGTCGCGCTCCTCGAGCTCGCGGAACATGCGCCGCACGAGGCCGGCGAACGGTAACGG
>CAYGPA010000222.1:0-8745 GCA_964351535.1 uncultured Planctomycetaceae bacterium | reverse complement strand
CGTGCTGGCCCCAGAAGCGCGCGGTGCGGCCGAGCTGGACGCCGTCGCCGTCGACCAGGAAGTGGCGGTCGCCGACGCTCTTCGAGAACGACGCGTAGGCCGCGAGCGTGCCCGTCGCGCCGTCGAGGTCGAACTTGGCGTCCCCGCGCGTCGTGCCCGCGTTCCGGATCGAGAGCTCGATGAGCTCCTCGCGATGCTCGTGCAGAACCGTCGAGAGCTGCTTCAGCAGCGCGCCGCGCTGACCGAAGGTCAGCTCGCGCAGCGCGGGCCCGCCGCGCTCGCGCGCGTGCGTGAGGAGCGCGGCGAAGTCGAGACCCTCGGAGCTGACCTCCGCGAGGGGCTCTTCGGTGGTCGCGTTGACGAGGACGGCGGGCTTGCCCGTGCCGGTGTGCCAGCGGCCGGCGGCGTAGCTCGAGAGGGCTTGCATGCGGAGCGCGGTCGGGGTTGGGGGGCCGCGGGGCCCGGGTGGAGGAGCCGCGAGGGCTCGGGTCAATGGGCCGCGAGGGCCCGGGTCAATGGGCCGCGAGGGCCCGGGGGGGATGGATCGATCGGGACGAGCCCGGAGGAACGGGCCGAGCCGGTGCAGGTCGGCCGAGCTCGGGCGGCCGGGTCGGAGGAGCCGGCCGAGCTCCGGGGAGCTCCCGCGAGTCGACCAATGTAGCGGCGCGCCGGCGGATTTCCCGTCGGCGCGCGAAAATGGGGCCCGCGGCCCGGCGCATCCCCCGCGTGCACGGCGCCGAAACGACACCCGGGCTGGTCTTCGTCTCCTGCGTGCTCTTCGCGGGCTTCCTGCTGCTCCTGACCGTCCTGGCCTACGTCGCCGGCAAGCTGATGGCCCGGCGCGAGGACGGCGCCGCAGACTGCCTGCCGGGCTGCGCGATCGTCCTGGGCTTCGGCATCCTGGCCTCGGCGGCCTTCGCGCTGTTCGCCTTCGCGCTGTCGGGCGTGGCGCTCGACTCGCTGGTCGGCAACGGCCCGATCGAGCGCGTGGGGCTCTGGATCGACGAGCCGGCCAGCACCTCGTCGGGGGGCGCCCTCGACGGGCTCGCCCCGGGCCGCCTCGGCACCGCGCAGCTCCTGCACGTGATCGTCGACGTGCGCGGGGACGAGATCCCGACCGAACGGCTGCGGCGCCTCGTCGAGGACTTCACCGACGGCGACGCGGCCCTGACCGTGTCGACGCTGCGCGACGAGGCGGGCCTCTCGCTGACGCGCCTCGACTTCGCCGTGGAGATCGACGAGGAGGACGCGCGCCGGCTCGAGGACGCCATGCGCCGCGCCGTCGAGGAGTTCGACCTGCCGGGCGGCGCCTACGTCGACTTCCGCGGTCTGCAGCGCTCCTGGTAGCCCGGCCGCGCCGAACGCCGGCGTGTCCGATGCGCGCGCGGCGCGCGCGCCGTGTGCGGGGGAGCGCCGCTCGCGCCGCGCGTGAGGGACGCCCGCCGTTCTGGCAGACTGGCCGCATGCAAGAGCCCGACTCCCCCGTCGCCGCGCGCTGGCTGCCTCCCGACACGTTCCGCGACCGCGTGGTGTTCGTGACCGGCGGCGGCACCGGCCTGGGCCTCGAGATCAGCCGCGGACTGGCGCACCTGGGCGCGCACGTCGCCATCGCGTCGCGCGACCCGGCGCACCACGAGGGCCTGCTCGCCGAGGCGGCGGAACGCGGCTGGACCGTGCGGGCGTACCCGCTGGACGTGCGCGAGTTCGGACCCGTCGAGCGCTGCGCCGCCGCCGTCGAGGAGGACCTCGGGCCCGTCGACACGCTCGTGAACAACGCCGCCGGCAACTTCCTGTGTCCCGCCGAGCGCCTGTCGTCGCGCGCGTGGCGCTCGGTGCTCGGCATCGTGCTCGACGGCACGTTCTTCTGCTCGCGCGCGTTCGGTCGCAGCATGCTCGAGCGCGGGCAGGGCCGCATCCTGAACGTCGTCGCGACGTACGCGTGGACCGGCATGCCGGGCGTCGTGCACTCCGCGAGCGCCAAGGCCGGCGTGCTGGCGATGACGCGCTCGCTGGCGGTCGAGTGGGCGTCGCGCGGGGTGCTCGTGAACGCTATCGCCCCCGGCCCGTTCGAGACCGAGGGCGCCTCCCAGCGCCTGTGGCCCACCGACGAGATGCGCGCGCGCATGGAGGCCGCCATGCCGCTCGGCCGCCTGGCCGACGTCGGCGAGGTCGCCGCGCACTGCCTCTACATGCTCTCGCCGGCCTGCGACTACGTGTCGGGCGAATGCCTCGTGGTCGACGGCGCGCTGTCGCTCGGCCGCAACCCGTGGGTCGACGCGGGCACGCCGCTGCGACGGCCGCGCCCCGGCGAGTAGCTCCCGCGCCCGGTGGGCGTCGCCGACGCTCCCGGGCGAACGGAACGGCGCGCAGCGGTCCGCGGGCACGGTGTACGATGCCGCGGATGGGTCGGACAGGGTCGGACACCGGCTTCTGGCGGCGCGTGCGGCACGCGCTCGAGGAAGCGCTGGATCGCGAGGGCGACGACCGCGCGGCGTTCCTCGCCGCGTACTGCGACGGAGACGACGAGTTGCGCTCCGAGGTCGACCGCCTGCTCGCGCTCGAGAGCTCGCCCGGGCCCGACCTCGATCCGCCGACGCCCACCGCCTTCCACGGCCTGCTCCCGGACGCTCCCGCCGGCGGGCTGCGCCGCGTGGGGCCCTACGAGGTCGTGCGCGAGCTCGGCAGCGGCGGGATGGGCACCGTGTGGCTCGCGGAGCGCACCGACGGCGCCTTCTCGCGGCAGGTGGCGATCAAGGTCCTGCGCCCGGGCCTCGCGACAGCCGCCGTGCTCGCGCGGTTCCAGCGCGAACGGCAGCTGCTCGCCGAACTCGACCACCCCGGCATCGCGCGCCTGTACGAGGGCGGCCAGACCGAGGACGGCCTGCCCTACCTCGTGATGGAACACGTCGACGGTGCGCCGATCGATCGCTGGGCCGACGAGCGGCAGCTGACGACCTCCGAGCGCATCGAGCTCTTCCGCAAGGTCTGCGCGGCCGTCCACGGCGCGCACCAGCGGCTGATCGTGCACCGCGACCTGAAGCCCTCGAACATCCTCGTGGGCGCGGACGGCGAGCCCAAGCTGCTCGACTTCGGCATCGCCAAGATGCTGGACCCCGGGCACGACGAGGGCGGCGAGCTGACGCTGCCCGAGCATCGCGCCATGACGCCCGCCTACGCGAGCCCCGAGCAGGTGACCGGCGCCGCGATCACGACCGCGTCCGACGTGTACTCGCTGGGCGTCGTGCTCTACCGGCTGCTGACCGGCGACCTGCCCCACCGCGTCGAGACGAGCGCGCTGCCCGAGATCGAACGCCTGCTGAGCCGCGAGCCGACGAGGCCCAGCACGGCCGTCCTCCGCGCGGACGCGGACGCCGTCCGGGCCCGGCGCGCGACCGCGCGCGGACTTCAGCGAGCCCTGGAGGGCGACCTCGACCACATCGTCCTGATGGCGCTGCGGCGCGAGCCCGAGCGGCGCTACGCCTCCGTCGCGGAGCTCGCCGACGACCTCGGGCACCACCTGGACGGGCTGCCCGTGCGCGCGCGGCCCGACACGCTGCTCTACCGCACGTCGAAGTTCGTGACGCGCAACCGCTGGGCCGTCGCCGCCGGCGTGCTGGTGTTCGCGCTGCTGAGCGCGGGACTCGTGTTCAGCACGCTGCAGTACCGCCGCGCCGACGAGGCCGGCAGGCTCGAGGCCGATGCGCGCGGGCTGGCGGAGCGTCGGCTCCTGGAGGTGCGGCGGCTGGCGGGCGACCTGGAGGGACAGCGGGCGAAGACCGAGGAGCGACTCGTCCAGGTCGAGGCGCTGAACGTCGAGCTCGAGCAGCAGCGCGCCGCGGCCGAGGAGCGCTTCCAGGACGCCTACTCCCTGGCGAAGACCCTGACCCTCGACGTGGCCCGCGACCTGATCGGGATCCCCGGAGCGCGCGACGTGGTCGAGCGCATCATGGGCGAGGGCCAGCCGCACCTCGACCGGCTCACGGAGCTCGCCCAGGACGAGCGCATGATGCGCGAGCTCGCGCTCTCGTACCTGCGGCTCGGGCAGCTGCGCGGCTCCACGTCCGTGGTCGGGCGCGGCACCATCGGCGAGGCCGCGGGCTACATCGGTCGGGCCGTCGAGCTCGGAGAAGAGCTCGTGCTCCGCGCGGCGGAGGACGACCGCAACCCGTACACCCTGGTGCGTTGCCTGAACGAGCGCGCCGGCCTGCTGCGGGCCGAGGGCCGCTGGGACGAGGCCCGCGCGGACCTCGAACGCGCGCTCGAGGTCGGCCAGGGGCTCGCGCAAGAGCAGGACATCAAGCCCGGCTACGCGTACTCGCTGCAGGCGACGCACTACCAGCTCGCGCGCTGCGAGGGCATGGCCGGCAACTTCCCGCGCGCCGAGGAGCTGCTGGACCTCGGCGAGGAGTACCTGCGGCGCTCGCCGGGGTTCCCGCGCCGCGCGCTGCTGACGGAGCTCGCGGGCAACGAGGAGTTCCGCGGGGCCATCGCCAGCTCGCGGGGCGAACACGAGGCGGCCGTCGCCGCGTACGAGCGCGCCGTCCGGCAGATCGCCGAGCTGCTGGAGGACGCGCCGGACGACGTGTTCCTGCGCGACCACCACGCCTCGCTGCAGCTGGACCTGGCCGTGGCGATGCTGGGGCTGGGCCCCGCCGAGGCGGCCCTTCCGGCCCTGGAGCGCTGCCTCGAGGACGCGGAGCAGGTCCTGCTGCGAGAACCGCGGCACATCGTCGCACGCCGGCGCAAGGCCTCCTGCCACGAGAGCCTCGCGCGCGCGCACGGCGAGCTCGACGACCTGGCACAGGCCGCCGAGGCTCACGCGCTGGAGATCGAGGAGCGCCGCGCCCTCGCCTCGCACGACGAGCGCGACACGATGTCGGTCCTGCTGCTGGCGGGCGCTCTGCGGCGCGCCGCCGACACGGCGCGCCTCCGCGGGCGGCACGACGAGGTGGACGGCCTCGTGGACGAGGGCCTCGACCTCACGACGCGGCACGACGAGGTCTTCGGGATGAGGACCGAGGGCGCGAACCTGACCCTCGTGGCCGCGCGCAGCCTGCGCGATCGCGGCGCCCGCGCCGAGGCGCTCGAGCAGTACGACGAGTGCATCGCACGCTTCTCGCAGCGTGCCCCCGGGTGGGAGGGCGACAACGTGCTCTCCGTGCTGGAGACCGCCCGCGAGGAGCGCGCGGAGCTGGCCGAGCGCCCCGCGGACTGAGGGGCCGACCTCAGTCCTGCTCGTCGACCGCGAGCTCGTCGCGCAGCCACAGGCGCGCGACGCGCCACGTGCGGTGGACGGTGCGTGCGGAGACGCCGAGGACGTCGGCGACCTGCTCGACGGTCAGGCCCGCGAAGAAGCGCAGCTCGACGATGCGCGCGAGCTCCGGGTCCTTGGCCGCCAGGCCCTCCAGCGCCGCGCTGAGGGCCAGGACGTCGAGGGAGCGCTCCTCGAAGCTCGCGAGCACGCCGTCGAGCGGCACGCGCTGGCGCGCCACGTCGCGCTTCTGCGTCGCCTTGGCGCGCGCGTGGTCGACCAGCACGTGGCGCATCGTGCGAGCGGCGAGGCGCAGGAAGTGGACGCGGTCGGTCACCGCGGCGCCGCCGGCCGAGCTGAGCCGCATCCAGGCCTCGTGAACGAGCGCCGTGGGCTGCAGCGTGTGCTCGGCGCCCTGGTTGCCCATGCAGCGCTCGGCGACGCGGCGCAACTCGCCGTAGAGCAGCGGCGCGAGCTCCAGGTCGGCCTGCTCGTCTCCGGCGGAGGCGCGCGCCAGCAGGCGCGTCGCGTGGGTCGGGTCGAGGGAGGCGGAGCTCATGAGCTGGGGGCGGGACCGGGGCCCGCTCGAAGTCCATTGTCCCCGAGGGGCAAGGGCCCGGAATGGGAAATCCCTGTCAGGGTCCGGATCTCGATCTCGTTCTCCCGGTCGAGCGGCTCGGCCTTCGTCTCGCATGGGCGCGACGCGGACCGCCAACGATCCAAGACAGCGACCCTGGAGAGCATACGATGCACCTCTCGAAACTACTGGCCGCGGCGGCGGGGACCTCCCTGCTGGCGGCCGCCCAAGTGGCCCTGCCGACTTCGTCCGACGCGACCCGCGCGGACACCGACGCGGACCGTTCGACCTTCACCTGGGGAGACTTCGACGAAGACGGCCTGCGGGACGCGTTCGTCGCGCAGCCCGGAGCCGCGGGACGCCTGCTGCGCAACGCCGGCGACGGCGGGTTCGAGGACGTGACCGTCCGCGCGGGCCTGGGCGCGGCCCCGGCCACGGCGCTCGCGCGCTGGGCGGACTACGACGCCGACGGCGATCTCGACCTCTTCCTCGGCGCCGAGGCCGGCGCCAGCGAGCTGTGGCGCAACCGCGGCGACGGCACCTTCGAGCCGGCGAGCGACCTCGCGGGCATCGACGTCGAGGGCCCGGTCCTCGCCGCGCGCTTCTTCGACTACGACGGCGACGGCCAGACGGACCTGCTCGTGCGGACCGCGCTCGAGCGCAAGCTCTTCCACAACCAGGGCGCGGGCACGTTCGCGCCCGTCGACCTGGGCCTGCCGCAGGCTCCGGCCGTCGCGAACGGCGCGTCCGTCCTCGCGACGGGTGCGCTGCGCGCGGGCGGCGTGGCGGCGGCGACTCCCGTCGCTCCGGCGGCGCGTGGCGACGCCGGCGCCCCGGACCGCGGACGCAGCGGCGGTCGCGTCGAGGCCTCGATCGGCGGCATCGTGCGCGCGCCGAACGGCTCGCAGGGCCTGGGTACCGGCATCTGCGTCGACGGCCTGTTCGACCAGTCCGGCGGCACGTGCCTGAACGCCTCGCGCGTCCCGGCCCTCGACATGCTGTTTCCCCTGAGCACGGCGCTCAACGTCGATGCCTCCACCGACTTCGTCGGCATGGGCACGACGACCCCGAGCACGAACCTGCACGTCTTCGGCACCGGCGTCGACAGCGAGATTCTCGCCGAGCGCATCGGCGGCGCCCAGGTGAAGATGCAGGCGTTCGGCTCCACGGCCTCGATCGGCACGAACAACAGCCACGACCTGCGACTCGTGACCAACAACTCGGTCCGCATGACCCTGGACACCGCGGGCAACGCCGGCATCGGCGACGTGTCGCCCGACGGCAAGCTCGAGGTGCGTCAGACGGGGACCGGCGACATCCTGAACCTGTACGACAGCTCGACCAACGTCGTGACCGTACTCGACGGGGGCAACATGGGCATCGGGACGGCACTTCCGAGCTCGAAGCTCACCGTCGCCGGCCCCAACGATCCCGTGGACGGTCCGACGATCCAGGTGACCGGGAGCGGAAGCAACCAGTTCGAGAGCGGTCGCGTTCGCCTGACCGAGATCGGCGGCTTCGTCGGGGGCTACGTGCACTACGACGGATCGGGCAACCGGCTCAACCTGGGAACGCACCCCGTGGCCAGCTCGGACCCGGCCAACGACGTGGACGCGATCTCCATCCAGCGCAGCACGGAGCCCAGTGTCGGCATCGGCACGATCCCGAGCTCCGCGGTGGTGCTGAACGTCCTGTCCGACGACTCCGACGAGGGTCTGCGCGTCACGCAGAGCTCGACGGGCATCGGCGCCCGCGTCCAGTCCACCAGCGTCGCCAGCAGCCAGCCGGCGCTCCTCTCGACCCATGCGGGGCCCGGAGAGGCCATCGAGGCGATCAACACGGCGAACGGCACCGCGGCGCACTTCGAGACGACCAACTCCGGCAACTTCAACCCGGTCGTCGTCATCGATCACAACGGACTGGCTCCGGCGCTCGACGTGAGCAGCACGCTGAACGGCAACGCCGCGCGCTTCGAGAAGACGTCGACCACCAGCACGGCGTCGACCGTGATCTGCGACAACGACGGCCTCGGAACGGCGCTGTTCGCCGTTCAGTCGAGCCTGACGAGCGTCTCGCCCGCGCTGGACGTGCGCGGCTTCAGCAACAACAACCGGGCGCTGAACGTCATCAGCAACAACAACGGCGACGCGGCCCTGTTCTTCTGCAACGACACGGCCGGCACCGGTGACGGCATCGAGACGATCGTGCGCGGCAGCGGCGTGGCCGGCAAGTTCGAGTCGGCCACGGGCGCGACGATGACGCTCAACCGGACCGACAACGCCGGCAACATCTTCGAGGTCGCGAACTCGACCGACATCGAGTTCCGGGTCGAGAGCTCGGGCAACGTGTTCTGCGACGGCTCGTTCACCGGAGGCGGCGCGGACTACGCCGAGTGGCTGGAGCGTGCGGACTACGACGAGGAGCTCGAGCCCGGCGACGTCGTCGGTGTTCGCGGCGGCCGCATCTCGAAGGACCTCGAAGGCGCCGAGCAGATCCTCGTGCTCAGCTCGAATCCCGCCCTGGTCGGCAACGCCTCGGGCGCCGAGGACTCCGAGCGCGAAGGCTTCGAGGTCACGGCGTTCCTGGGCCAGGTCCCGGTCAAGGTGCTGGGCGCGGTCGCGAGCGGTGACTTCCTCGTGCCCTCGGGCCGCGACGACGGCACCGCCGTCGCCGTGTCCCCGGCCGAGCTCGAGTTCACCGACCTCGGTCGCGCCTTCGCCGTGGCCTGGCAGGACGCCGACGACGACGGACTGCACCTCGTGAACGCCGCGGTCGGCCTCGACCAGGCCGCGGCCGTCGAGGCCCTCGTCGCGCGCCTGCACGCCGAGATCGAACGCCGCGACGCGACCCTCGCCGACCTCGGCGGCCAGGTCGCCGGCCTGCTCGACCGCATGGCCGCACTCGAGAGCGACCGCGC
>CAYGPA010000221.1:739-8771 GCA_964351535.1 uncultured Planctomycetaceae bacterium | reverse complement strand
CCGGCGACGCCGGCGCGCCGGCGGCCGTCGCGAACGCAGCGCGCCAGATCGCGCACGGTGTACTCGGGCTCGCCGCGCACGACGCAGTCGACCGCGTCGTCTCCGAACACCTCTTCGTGCGCGAAGGTCACCTGCGACCCGAGGATCCCGACCACGGCGCCCGTGCGCTTGCGGATCGCGGACGCGAGCGCCAGGTCCTGGTCCAGCGACGTGCTGCTGGAGTCGAGGCACACGAGGCGCGGGTGCTCCCTGGCCACGTGCTCCAGCGCGCCCTCGGGACCGACGTCGACCGCGTCGCTGTCGTGGATGGCCACCTCGAAGCCGTCCTCCTCGAGCACGCTGGCGACGTGGGCGAGCTCCATCGGCGGATAGAGCAGGCCGGGGTTCACGGCCATGCCGAAGCCCCCCATCAGCCCGCGGCTGACGCGGAACTCCGGGGGGCTCGGAGGATTGACGAGGACGACTTTCAAGGTTTGCTTCCGACGAGCCGGGTGGCCCTTCAGCCTACCTCGAAACGGGGACGCGCCGCAGGCGGTAACGTCACTCGCGTCGCAGACGGGCGCCCAGGTCGGCGGCCAGGCGCTCGACCCGGTCCAGGAACCTGGCGCAGTCCTTGTCCGTCAGCGTCCGGTCCAGGGCCTGCAGGGCCACGTGGTAGGCGAGCGACTTGCGCCCCGCCCCCAGGTTCTCGCCCCGGTACACGTCGAAGAGCTCCACGTCGTGCACCAGGCCCTTGCCGGCCGCGTGGACGACCTCGACGAGCCGGGCCTGCGCCAGGTCCTCGGGGCATTCGAGGGCCACGTCGACCTTCACGCTCGGGAACCGGGGCAGCGGCCGGAAGTCCATCACGGGCTCCGGGACGGCCGTGAGGGCGTCGACCGAGACCCAGGCGGCAGCGACGTCGAAGGCGTCGAGCCCCAACCGCCGCGCGGCGACGGGGTCCAGCTCGGTCACGAGGGCCAGCGGGTCCTCGGCGGGCCCGTGGCCGGCCGACGCGACGGCGGTGCGGCCCGGGTGCGCCCAGCCGGGCAGCGGCTCCGGCGCCGGGCGCCACACGAGCTCGCGCCAGCGGACGGTGCGGATCAGGTCGTCGACCACCCCGGTCAGGCGCGCCTGGGCGCCGGCGTCGAAGCGCGCCTCGGCGGCGGGGCGCGGCGCGGCGAGGACCAGGCCGACCTGCTGGATCTCCCGGGGCTGACCGCGCTCGTCCTGGTGCTCGGGCCGGTAGCCCTTGCCGACCTCGAAGAGCTTCACCTCCGCGCGCTCGCGCAGGTTGCTCTCGAGATGGCCGAGCAGGCTCGGCACGATCTCCCGACGCACGCGCTCGAGCCCTTCGGACGTGGCGTTCACGACGCGAACGTAGGGCTCGTCGGCGACGCCCAGCGCCTCGGCGAGCTCCGTGGACAGGAACGTGTGCGTGCGGGCCTCGTGGAAGCGCGCACCGCCGGAGAGGCGATCCTGGACGTTGCGCAGGAGCGTGCGGCGCGCGTCGCGGACGCGCGGCAGGACGGCGTCCTGCAGCGCCCGCTCGGGGATGCGGTCGTAGCCGATCATGCGGCCGACCTCCTCGATCAGGTCCTCCTCGATGGCGAGGTCCTTGGTCGCGCGCGCCGAGGGGATCGCGACCACGAGCTCGTCGGGATCCGCGCCCGGCGTGACGCCGAGCTGCAGGCGCTCGAGGAGCTTCCGGATCTCGCCCGTCGGGGTGTCGACACCGAGCAGCGCGCGGGCGCGGGCGCCGCGCAGACGCACGGTGCACGCGGGATCCTGCCACGGCCCCTCGTCCGTGGGCGGCGCGGGCAGCTCGACCTGCTGTCCGAGCTCCTGGAGCACGCGCACGAGGTGCGCCGCGGCCTTCATCGGCAGCGTCGGATCGAGGTGCTTCTCGAAGCGCGCGGAGGCCGAGGAGCGCAGCCCGAGGCGCGTCGCGGTGCGGCGTACGGCGACCGGGTGGAAGCTCGCGACCTCGAGCAGCAGGCGTCGCGTCTCGGGGTTGACCTTCGAGGCCTCGCCGCCCATCACGCCCGCCAGCGCGACCGGCGCGTCGCCGTCGCAGATCAGCATGTCCTCGGGCGTGAGCTCGCGCTCGAACCCGTCGAGCGTCTTCATCCGCTCCCCGGGGCGCGCGTCGCGCACGACGATGCCCTCGCGCAGCTTCTCGCCGTCGAACAGGTGGTTCGGCTGCCCGAGGTCGAGCATCACGAAGTTCGAGACGTCCACGAGCAGGTCCAGCGGCCGCTGGCCCGCGGCGAGCAGCAGCATGCGCAGCCAGTCGGGGGAGCGTCCGACGCGCACGCCCTGGATCGGCAGCGCCACGTAGCGCGTGCAGTGAGCCGACTCGATGCGCACGGGGAACGGCGCGGCGTCGCCCGTGGGCGGCAGCTCGAGATCCAGCGGCTTCAGCGACAGGCCGCGGATGGCGGCCACCTCTCCGGCGATGCCGCGATGCCCCCAGAGGTCGGGGCGATGCGTCAGGGACTTGTTGTCGATCTCGAGCACCCAGTCGAGCGCGTGCACGCCGCCCGGACCCTCGATCGCGCCCAGGGCCACGGCCACCGGCGTTCCGACGCCGAGTCCCGCGGGCAGCACCCAGATCCCGTCGTGCTCCTCGCCGAGGCCCAGCTCGCGCTCGGAGCAGATCATCCCGCGCGACTCGACCCCGCGGATCTTGGACTTCTTGATCTTGAAGTCGCCCGGCAGCACCGTTCCGACGGTCGCGACGGCGACGTTCTGCCCGGCGTCGACGTTGGGCGCCCCGCAGACGATCTGCAGCGGCTCGTCCGCCCCCACGTCCACGCGGCAGACGCTGAGCTTGTCGGCATCGGGGTGCTTGTCGCGGGACTCGACGTGCCCCACGACCACCGCGCCCAGCGCGGGCGCGAACGGGCGCAGGTCCTCGACCTCGGCGGTGTGCAGGGTCAGCTCGCGCGCGAGCTCCTCGGGGGACACCCCGTCGAGGTCGACGTGGCGCTGCAGCCAGCGGTAGGAGACTTCCATCAGAACTGCTCCAGGAAGCGCAGGTCGGCGTCCAGGAAGTGCCGAATGTCGTCGATGCCGGCCCACATCATCGCGAGGCGGTCCAGGCCGAAGCCGAAGGCGAAGCCGGTGAAGCGCTCCGGGTCGATGCCGCCGGCGCGCAGGACGTTGGGGTGGACCATCCCGCAGCCGCAGAACTCGATCCACGTCGTGTGCTTGCAGACGCGACAGCCCGACTCGCAGAACGAGCAGCGAATGTCGAGCTCGAAGCCCGGCTCGACGAACGGGAAGTAGCCCGGGCGCAGCCGCACCTGGAGCTCCTCGCGCATGAAGACCTCGCGCAACGCGGTGCGGAGGGTCATCACGAGGTGGCCGACGGTGATGCCCTCCCCCACGCACAGGCCCTCGACCTGGTGGAAGGTGTGGGAGTGCGTCGCATCCAGCTCCTCGTTGCGGAACACGCGGCCCGGCGCGATGGCGCGGAACGGCGGCTCCAGCCGCTCCATCGCGCGGATCTGGACCGGCGAGGTGTGCGTGCGCAGCACGAGGTTTTCTTCGCGGTCGCACCAGAACGTGTCCTGCATCTCCCGCGCCGGGTGGTCGGACGGGATGTTGAGCGCCTGGAAGTTGTAGTGGTCGAGCTCGACCTCGGGGCCGTCGAGCACCAGGTACCCCATCGACGTGAAGATGTCCTCGACGTGGCGCTGCAGGCGGGTCAGGGGATGCAGCGACCCGCGCGTCTGTCGCGCGCCGGGCAAGGTGGGATCGAACCCGCGCGCACCCCGGCGCGCCTCCAGCTCCGCCTCGGCGAGCTCGTTGCGCCGCGCCTCGAGCGCCTGCACGATCTCGCCCTTCAGCAGGTTGGCGCCCTGGCCGACGGCCTTGCGCTCCTCCGGCGGGAGACCGGGGATCGAGGCCAGCAGCTTGGCCACCACGCCGCCGCGCTCCACGTAGGCGCGCTCGACGGCCCGCAGCGCGGTCTCGTCCGACGCGTCGGCGATCTCGCGCCGCGCGCTCTCGAGGTGCTCTTCCAGTTCGGCCTTCACGGGATGCTCGCTGATGAGGACGGAATTCGCCGCCGCGTCGGGCGCGTCTCCGGGGGCGCGCAGGAGAGACGGGCGCGCGATCCGCGCGCGCCGTGGAAAACGAGAAGAGCCGTCAGCGGGCCTGGGTGCGGCTCGCTGACGGCTGATTCGGGTCGCACGGTCACGGCGCTAGCCGTGGACCGCGGTCAGGCGCGAGCGGCCTGGGCCTCCTGCACGAGGGCGTCGAAGGCGCTGGGGTCGTGAATCGCGAGCTCCGAGAGCTGCTTGCGGTTCAGCTGGATACCCGCCTTCGACAGCCCGTTGATGAACTGCGAGTAGGGCATGCCGCGCATGCGCGCGGCCGCGTTGATCCGCAGGATCCACAGGCGACGGAAGTCGCGCTTGCGCACGCGCCGGTCGCGGTAGGCGTAGGCCAGCGAACGGACCAGGGTCTCCTGGACGGTGCGCCAGAGGCTGGAGCGTCCGCCGCGGTTGCCGCGGACCTCCTTGAAGATGCGCGCCTTCTTCTTGGCGCGTGCGGCTCCGTAGGTTGCGCGAACCATATCTCAGCTTCCCATCAACTGCTTCATGATGGTGCTCCACGTCGTGTTGAGGACCATCGCCTTGGAGATGTTGCGCCGCGTCTTGCCGTTGTAGATGGCGTGGTAGTGGCCGCGGTGCGGGTGACCGCACACGACCTTGCCGGTCTTGGTGACGCGGAAGCGCTTCTTCACGGCACCCTTGGACTTCATCTTCGGCATGGAGGGCTCCAGGTATTCGGAGGGGGCGACCGCCGAATGCGAACTGCGGGGGCGGACCGCAAGCCGGGCAGAATAACGGCCCGGCGGCTCGAAACAAGGCCCCGGTCGCCACATTTGGCGCCCGGCGGCCCGCGGGCCGCCCCCCCTCCCGTGCGCGGTCGAACCGCGTCCCGGGGAGGCCCCGCGGGGCTTCCGGTGGCGAGAGGGCTACTTCCGGCCGAGCAGCATGGTCATCCGCCGGCCCATGAGCTTCGGCGGCGTCTCGACCCTGCTGATGTCCGCCAGGTGGTCGGCCACGGTGCGCATCACGTTCAGGCCGAGCTCCTTGTGGTCCAGCTGGCGGCCGCGGAACACGCAGACCACCAGGACCTTGTGCCCGCCCTCGAGGAACTTCCGCCCGGACTCCAGCCGGTACTGGAGGTCGTGCGGGTCGATCGTCGGACGGACCCGGACCTCCTTGAGGCGCGAGGCCGCGGATCGCTGACCGGCGCCCTTGCTCTTCTTGCGCTGCTCGTACTGGAACTTGCCCCAGTCCATGATCCGGCAGACCGGCGGATCCTCGTTGGGCGAGACCTCGACGAGGTCGAGTCCGGCCTCCTCGGCCATCTTGCGGGCATCCTCGGTCGGCACGACGCCGTGCTGGTTGCCCTCGTGATCGATGAGCCGCACCTGTCGCATGCGGATCTGCCGATTGACCCGATAGCGTCGGGTCTCGGGCTTCTTGATGAACCTGGATCTACGTCCCACGTGCCTCCTTTGTGTTCGGTGTGCGGGAGCCGCGACCGCTTGCCGCGTCTCCCGGGGTGGCGAATGAAGTCAGAATAGTTCCGGCGGGCGGAATCCACCAGCCGGGGAAGTCGAAGCGCGTCCTGCGCACCCTGGAGCGGCGTTGCACGAGATCGCCGACGCTCCGAGCAGACGAACGGCCCGCCGCGTCATGAAGCCGGGTCCGCCTTGGCCGTGGAGCGAACGTGCACCTCGGCGAGCAGGGAGTCCGGTACCGCGGAGGGCGCCTCGCACATCAGATCGGCTGCCGAAGTGGTCTTCGGAAAGGCGATCATGTCGCGAATGCTCTCCAGGCCGCGCAGCAGAGCCGTGATGCGGTCCAGGCCGAGCGCGAAGCCCGCGTGCGGCGGAGCGCCGTAGGAGAGGCCCTCGAGCAAGAAGCCGAACTTCTCGCGCTGCTCCTCCTCGCCGATCCCGAGCAGGCGGAAGACCCGCTGCTGGATCGCGGGGTCGTGGATCCTCACGGACCCGGAGCCGAGCTCCCAGCCGTTCAGCACGAGGTCGTACGCGCGGCTGCGCAGGGCGCCGAGATCGGGATCGTCGCCGCCGAGGGCCGGATCCTCCGGCGCGGTGAACGGGTGGTGGCTCGGGCTCCACGTGTCCGACTCCTCGTCGTGGTCGAACATCGGGAAGTGCGTGACCCAGAGGAAGTTCCACTGCCCTGCCGGGATCAGCTCGAGCTTGCGGCCGAGCAGGTTGCGCAGCTCGCCCATGGCGCGGAACGCGACCGCCGGGCGGTCGGCGACGAAGAGCAGCAGGTCGCCCTCCTCGGCGCCCATGCGCTCCATCAGGTCGCCGGCACCTTCGCCGACGAAGCGCGCCAGCGGACCGGTGCCCCCCTCGCGCGAGGCCTTCCAGTAGGCCAGCCCCTTGGCGCCGTACTCCTTCACGTGCGCCTCGAGCGCGGCGATCTCCTTGCGCGAGAGCTCGTGCTGCGCCGGCACGCGGATGCCGACGACGTGGCCGCCGCCCTCGACGGCGCCCGTGAAGACCTTGAAGTCGCTGCGCGCGGCCCACTCGTCGATGTTCACGAGCTCGAGACCGAACCGCAGGTCGGGCTTGTCGAGGCCGAAGCGCGCGATGGCCTCGTCGTAGCGCAGGCGCGGGATGGGCGTCGGCAGCTCGTAGCCGATCGCGTCGCGCAGCGTGGTGACCAGGATGCGCTCCCAGGCGCCGAACACGTCCTCCTCGACCACGAAGGACATTTCCATGTCGAGCTGGGTGAACTCGGGCTGGCGGTCCGCGCGCAGGTCCTCGTCGCGAAAACAGCGCGCGACCTGGTAGTACTTGTCGACGCCCGCGCACATCAGGAGCTGCTTGAAGATCTGCGGCGACTGCGGCAACGCGTAGAACTTGCCGGCGTGCACGCGGCTCGGGACCAGGTAGTCGCGCGCGCCCTCCGGCGTGGCCTTCGTCAGGATCGGTGTCTCGACCTCCACGAAGCCCTCGGCGTCGAAGGCGCGGCGCATGGCCGACACGAAGCGCGCGCGGTGCACGAGGTTCGCGAGCATCGACGGACGCCGCAGGTCCAGGTAGCGGTGCCGCAGCCGGATGTCGACCGCGGTGTCGAGGTCGTCCAGGATCTCGAACGGCGGCACCTTGGCCTTCGAGAGCACCTCCACCGACTGGGCCTGCAGCTCGATCGCACCGGTGGCGCGATCGGGATTCACGTTGCGCTCGTCGCGCGCGCGGACCTCGCCGCGCACGGAGAGCACCGTCTCGGGCGAGAGGACGATGCTGTCGGCGAGGCTCTCCGCGAGCGTCACCTGCGTCACGCCGTAGCGGTCGCGCAGGTCGAGGAAGTAGATCCCGCCGTGGTCGCGTCGCGCATCGACCCAGCCGTTGAGAGTGACCTCCTGCCCGACGTGCTCCACGCGAAGCGCGCCGCAGGTGTGCGTCCTCCTCCAGGAGTCAGCGGTCATGAGCGTCGGGCAGCGCGGCTCAATGGCTCGCCCCCATCGTCTGGCGCAGGCCCGGCGACACGCCGGAGGCGGCTCGCTCGCGCATCATCGCGCGGCGCAGCGCGTACTCCGCGCGCAGCAGGTCGATCGAGGGGTCGCCCTCGCGCCGGAGGCGGATGCGCTCGCGCGCGCGCTCCGCGGCCTTCCGAGCCCGCTCGACGTCGATCTCCTCGGGGCGCTCGCTGGCCTCGGTGACGACGCGCACGGTGTTGTCGCGCACCTCGGCGAAGCCCCCGGCGACGAACATCGAGCGCTCCCCCCCCTGCTCGACGTAGCTCAGGACACCCACGTCCAGGGCGGACACCATGTTGGCGTGCCGCGGCAGGATGCCCATCTGGCCGTCGAGGGCCGGAATGCGCACGGAGCTCGCGGTCGTGTCGAGCGCGATGCTCTCGGGCGTGATGACTCGCAGGGTGAGTTCCATGGTCGCCTAGTCGGACATGCCCTTCGCGGCTTCCAGGACGGCCTCGATGCTGCCCTTGTACATGAAGGCCTGCTCGGGGACGGTGTCGTGCTTGCCCTC
>CAYGPA010000221.1:0-729 GCA_964351535.1 uncultured Planctomycetaceae bacterium | reverse complement strand
CGGTGAACTGCTCGGCCACGAAGAAGGGCTGCGACAGCAACTTCTGCATCCGGCGCGCGCGGGCGACGACCATCTTGTCCTCGTCCGAGAGCTCCTCGACGCCGAGGATCGCGATGATGTCCTTCAGGTCGGCGTAGCGCTGCAGGATCTGCTGGACCTGACGCGCGACGTTGTAGTGCTCCTCGCCGACGACCTGCGGGTCGAGCATGCGCGAGGTGGACTTCAGCGGGTCGACGGCGGGGTAGATGCCGAGCTCGGAGATCGAGCGCTCGAGGATGATCGTCGAGTCGAGGTGGGCGAACGTCGCCACCGGCGCGGGGTCGGTGATGTCGTCGGCCGGCACGTACACGGCCTGCATGGACGTGACGGAGCCCTTCTTGGTCGACGTGATGCGCTCCTGCAGAGCGCCCATCTCCGACGCCATCGTCGGCTGGTAACCCACGGCGGACGGCATGCGGCCCAGGAGGGCGGAGACCTCGGAGCCGGCCTGCACGAAGCGGAAGATGTTGTCGACGAAGAGCAGCACGTCCTGGTTGCGGACGTCGCGGAAGAACTCCGCCATCGTCAGGCCGGAGAGCGCCACGCGCAGGCGCGCGCCCGGGGGCTCGTTCATCTGGCCGAAGACGAGCACGGCGTTGTCGATCACGCTGGCCTCGTTACCCTCCGGGGTCGTGTACTTGGCCTCGGTCATCTCGAGCCAGAGGTCGTTGCCCTCGCGCGTGCGCTCGC
>CAYGPA010000220.1:0-8772 GCA_964351535.1 uncultured Planctomycetaceae bacterium | reverse complement strand
CGACGGATCTCTCGGACGAGGCCCTGCGGCCCTTCGAGCCGGCGGTGAGCCTGGCTCGAACCATGGGCTCGAGAGTCACCGTGCTTCACGTGGTCCAGGACCTGCCGATGGCGGCCACCGGCGCGCCGTTCGCTCCGCCGATCTCGGTTCCCAATCTCGGGCAGGAGATGGAGCGGGCGCGCGAGGCGCTCGCCGAGCAGTGCGCCGACCTGCCCAAGGACGTGAAGATCGCCCAGGAGGTGGTCTCGCACGAGAACCCGGCTCGCGGCGTGGTCGAGTACGCCAAGAAGCACGACGTCGATCTGATCGCCCTGTCGACGCACGGGCGCACCGGGCTGCGACGCTTCGCGCTGGGCAGCATCGCCGAGTCCGTGCTGCGCCACAGTCCGATCCCGGTCCTGAGCTTCCACCGACCGGGCGAGTAGCCTCCGATCCGAGCAGAGATGAAGATGCCGCCGGGCCCGGCGCCCTGCGACCGGAGTTACGCTGCAAGAAAGCAAGACATGCAGAGACGACGCGCGAATCGTGGCCAGGCATTGACCGCCGGGATCTTCTGGATCGTCGGCATCGTGGTCTTTTTCAGCCCGTTCCTTCGGCCGCAGCAGAGCGCCGACCCGGAGGGCGACGACCCGGGCCGCAAGGTCTCGGAGATCGACATCCCGTTCGCCGAGGACGTCGGCTACTTCGAGGAGGACTTCGAGCTGGAGCTCGGCGACGCCATCGAGGCTGCCAGCGAGGAGTGGTTCGGCATCGGGTCGGACAAGCTCCGCGAGAGCGGGTTGTTCGAGCTGGCGCGCCTCGAGCCGGGCAAGCACACCTACGCCCAGCACTGCCAGGGATGCCACGGCTCGACCGGGGACGGCGCCGGCCCCGCGGCGCGCCATCTGAAGCCGCGCCCGCGCAACTTCCGCAAGGGTCTCTTCAAGTTCACGAGCACGCCCAGCGGCGTGCCGCCTCAGCGTCGCGATCTGTTCCAAACGGTCACGCGCGGCCTCGCGGGCTCGTCCATGCCGGAATTCCGGCTGCTCAGTGAGGAGCGCCGCTGGGACGTCGTCGAGTACGTCCGCTACATCACGATCCGCGGCCTGTTCGAGCAGACCATGCTCGACTGGGCCTGGGAGGAAGAGGAACTGCCCGACCCGGAGGAAGTGGCGGAAGTCGTGCTCGGGCGCTGGTCCGCGGACAACGTCAAGCCCGTGTACCCGCCGATCGCCGAGATCGCGCGCACTCCGGAGACGGTCGCGCGCGGCATGGAGCTCTTCCAGTCGACCTCCGGCGCCAACTGCGCGGCCTGCCACGGGCAGTACGGCGCGGGTGACGGGCCGACGGCCGGCGACTACGACGACGACTGGGGCTACCCGCTGCGCCCCCGCAACCTGGCCAAGGGAGTCTTCCGCGCCGGCGCGGAGCCCGCCGACCTGTACCGCTCGATCGCGACCGGCATCAACGGAACGCCGATGCCCTCCTACTCGGGTTCGATCGCCCCCGAGGACATCTGGTCCCTCGTCCACTTCATTCAGAGCCTCAGCGAACAATGAACGCCACCGAAAAGAACGAGCCGCTCGTCAGCTATCCGCTGATCAAGTGGCACCTCGGCGCCGCCGGCGTCGCGCTGGCGATCAGCATGATCGCGGGCTTCGAGTACTCGCTGCAGTTCCTCGGCTACTTCCCGCACTCCGGCAGCGAGATGGCCTCGCCGGGACACTTCCGCCTGATCCACACCAACTTCGCCGCCTACGGCTGGTTGGTGAACGGGTTCACGGCGATGCTCTACTACGTCGTGCCGCGCCTGACGGGCTTCAAGGTGTGGTCGAAGAAGGTCGGCTGGCTGATCTTCGGCGCCTGGCAGTTCATCCTGCTGGCGATGATCACCGGGTATCTCTTCGACAAGGCGCAGGCCATCGAATGGGGCGAGACTCCGACGGGCTTCCGGCCCGGCAGCTTCGACCTGAACTGGATCCCGGTCGACGCGCTGATCGTCGTGGGCGCGGTGCTGCTCATCTCCCAGTTCATGGTGCCGCTCTTCAAGGCGCGCCATCAGAAGTTCTACGTGTCGCTCTGGTACATCACCGCCGGCCTGGTGTGGCTCGCGCTGACGTACCTCATGGGCAACATCGTGCCCGAGTGGGTGCTGCCCGGCGCCGCGGGCGCGGCCGTCACCGGCCTCTTCATCCACGACCTGGTCGGCCTGTACGTCACGCCGATGGGCTGGGGTCTGATGTACTTCTTCGTGCCCCTGATCCTGCGCAAGCCGATCTGGAGCCACTCGCTGTCGGTGATCGGCTTCTGGGCGCTCGCGTTCTTCTATCCGCTGGGCGGCGTGCACCACTTCCTGATCAGCCCGATCCCCGACTACGTCGAGTTCGGCGCCATCACCACGACCATCGCCATCGAGGTGGTCGTCACCACGGTCGTCGTGAACTTCTTCATGACGATGCGCGGCCGCTGGAGCGCCCTGCGCACGAACATGGCGATCCGCTGGTTCTACGCCGGCGCGATCATGTACCTCCTGACCTGCATCCAGTGCTCGTTCCAGGTGACCTGGATGTTCCAGAAGATCATCCACTTCACCGACTGGGTCGTCGGCCACGCGCACATGATCATGTTCGGGACGTTCACGTTCTGGATGTTCGGCGTGATCGACTGGCTGTGGCCGCGCGTCGTGCGTCGCGAGTGGTACTCGAACAAGCTCCGCGCCTGGCACTTCTGGCTGTCCACGATCGGCATCGCGGTGATGTTCACCGACCTGACGATCGCCGGACTGATCCACGGCTTCATGCAGCGCGACCTGAACCACTGGATGGACATCGTCGAGGCCTCCGTTCCCTTCTGGTGGGTGCGGACGTTCTCGGGCGGCCTGCTGCTGACCGGCCTCCTGTGCAGTCTCTACAACATGCTCATGACGGCACGGCGCGGCGCGCCCTACGTCGAAGAGAACCACCTCGTCCCCCAGGAAGCCCGGTAGAGGAGGCCCCCCTTGGAGAAGTTCTACACGCTGTTCTTCGTCGCGGGCATCGGCTGCTTCGTCGTCGCGATCCTGCTGAGCATGGTCTTCCCGTGGATGACGCTCGACAGCTACCACGGGATGGAGTTCCAGACCCTCGAGGACCTCGCGGCCGAGCCGAGCGAGGAGTTCATCGAGCTCTCCACGAGCTACCCCGAGGCCTTCGAGGAGGCCTTCGGGGGCGTCTCGCCCGAGAGCTACGCCGAGGCCCTGCGGCTCGGGCGCGACCTGTACGTCGGTCAGGCCTGCTGGCACTGCCACAGCCAGTACGTCCGCGTCGTGTCCAACGAGGAGCAGCGCTTCGGCCCGCCCTCGACGGCCCAGGAGTACCAGAACGCGTTGAACCAGCCGCATCTGTGGGGCACGCGCCGCGTCGGCCCGGACCTCTCGCGGGAGAAGGGCAAGCGCACCAACGACTGGCACATCGCGCACTTGATCAACCCCAAGAACGTCGTGCCGGGAACGGTGATGCCCTCGTACTCCTTCTACTTCGAAGACGACGGGACGCCCAGGAAGAAGGGCTTCTCGCTCGTCACCTACCTGCAGTGGCTCGGAACGACCGCAGTGGAGGTGAAGTGATGGCCGCACCTGCTGGGAAGACCCCGGCCGAGAACACCCGATCCGAGAACGCCTCCGGCTCTCGCCGCCTGATCCTCGGCTTCTTCATCATGGCCGTGACCCTTGCCGGGTGCATGTTCACGTACAAGCTGTTCGCCTTCCTGAAGACGATCCGGAAGGACGAGCTGGCCGGGTTCGCCTTCGACCCGATCGTGATCTACGCGCTGGTCGCGATCGGCTTCCTGTGCCTGCTCGGCTGGGCCTTCATGACCGGGCAGTTCCACGACATCGAGCGCGCCAAGTACGAGATGATCGAACGCTTCGACGAGCAGGAGCGAGCCGAGTTCGGAACGCGCACCGACGCTTCGCGAGGAGGTGAGGTGTGAGTCCGTCCAACGAAGCGGGCTTCGAGCAGACGGACACGAGCGAGGCCCAGCTGGGTTTCGGCAAGGGCGGCGTGCCCTGGTACCTGATGCTCTTCTACCTGTCGTTCCTCGTGTTCTTCGCCTGGTACGTGCTCGAGTACCAGCTGCCCGACTACCTCGAACAAGGGCCCATGGCGCCGCAGGACGGCGCGGTGGAGGCGCCCGAGACCCCGAAGTGAACGCCCCCCAGGAACGCGCCGGCTGCGAGCACTGTGGGCTCCCGCTGGCGCGATCCGGCCGGCGCTTCTGCTGCAGCGGCTGCTACGTCGCCTCGCACCTGCTCGCACGCGGGGGCGAGGCGGACGCGGAGGGCGACGGCGCTCCTCGCCGCTCGTCCGACCGCCTGCTCGCGAGGCTCGTCCTGTCGGCCTTCCTCGCGATGGGCGTGATGGTCTTCTCGCTCTCGCTCTACGGGCTCGAGGGCCGCGTCAGCGAGGACGGCGCCGTCGCGCTGCAGGGCCTGACGCGCCTGGGCGCGCTGGCGCTCTCGCTGCCCGTCCTGTTCCTGCTCGGCGTCCCGCTGGTCGACGCCGTCGTGGCGATGCGGCGCTTCTTGTCGGCGGACGTGCTGATCCTCGCCGGAACCGCGGCGGCCTGGTGCGTGTCGCTCTGGAACACGTTCACCGACGGCCCGACGGTCTACTACGAGACGGCCACGATGGTGCTCGTGCTCGTGACGCTCGGCCGCTGGCTCGAGGTCCGGGCCCGCGAACGCGCGCGCGACCGCCTGACGGTGCTGGCCGCCGATCGCAGCCCCGACGCGACGCGCGTCGAGCGCGGCGCCGAGAGCTCCGTGGCCGCGGACGAGCTGCGCGTCGGCGACCACGTGCGCGTGCGGCCCGGCGAGGAAGTACCCGTCGACGGCATCGTGCTCGAGGGGCGCTCGTTCCTCGACGCCTCCAGCCTGACGGGCGAGCAGACGCCCACGGCGGTCGCCGTCGGAGACCGCGCGCTGGCGGGCACGCGCGTGCTCGACGGCTCGCTGCTGTTGCGCGCGGAGTCGGTCCACGGCGGTCGCGTGCGCGACGAGATCGAGCGCCTGCTGTCCGAGGCCCTCGCCGCGCGTCCCGGCCTGGTGCGCACGGCGGATCGCGCGGCCGCGGTGTTCCTGCCGGCCGTGCTCGTCCTCGCGCTGGGCGCCGGCGCCTGGCGCGGCGCGCGGCTGGGCGCCGAGGAGGGCCTGCTGACGGGACTCTCGGTCCTCCTGATCGCGTGCCCCTGCGCGCTGGGTCTGGCGACGCCGCTCGCGTTCTGGGTCGCGCTGGGAGAGGCGTGGCGCCGCGGCGTCCTGGTGCGGGGCGGCGACGTGCTCGAGCGCCTGGCGCGCACGAGGCACGTGTTCTTCGACAAGGCCGGGACGCTGACGACCGGCGGCATGCAGCTCGTCGCCGTCGGCGTCGAGCCGGGCGGCGATCGGTCGGAGGCCCTGCGCCTCGCCGCCGCGCCCGAGCAGGGCAGCGAGCACCCGATCGGCCGCGCGGTCCGCGAGGCGTGGCGCCGCGCGACGCCGGAGGGCCGGCTCCCCGTCGTCGACGACTTTCGCGCCCGGCCCGGCATCGGCGTCGAGGGGTCGGTCGAGGGCCGGGCCGTCCGGCTGCGCCGCGCCGAGGACGAGGACGCGCGCGCGGCGACCGAGACGCACGTCGTCCTCGAGGATTCCGCGGGCAAGGTCGCCACGCTGCGCCTCGCCGGCGAGCTGCGCACGGAGGCCCCCGCGGTGCTGCGCGAGCTGGCGCGTCGCCGACTCTCGTGCGCGGTCCTCACGGGCGACTCCGAGGGGCCCGCGCGCGCGCTCGCGGACGAGCTCGGTGTGTCCGTCACGCCGCGCCTGCTGCCCGCCGACAAGGCGCGCCGGATCGCCGCGGCCGGCCCCCGGGGCACGCTGTTCGTCGGCGACGGCCTCAACGACGCCGTCGCGCTGGCCGCGGCCGACGTCGGCGCGACGGTGCGCGGGGCCTCGCCGTCGAGCCTCGAGTCCGCCTCGGTCAACCTGCTGCGCGACGGCCTGGGCGAGCTGCCCGGGCTGGTCGACCTGGCGCGCTCCGCGGTCTGGACGGCCCGCACGAACCTGTTGTGGGCCTTCGGCTACAACGCGATCGGTCTGTGGTGGGCCGCCACCGGACGCCTGAGCCCGGTCTTCGCGGCCTCGGCGATGGTGGTCTCGAGCCTGCTCGTCGTCCTGAACTCCGCCCGCCTCGCCGGAGACCGGGTAGATTCTCCGGCTGTCCCCTCTATCGAGCGCGCCGCCCCCGACGTAGGAGGGGAGACGGCGGCCCTGAAGTCGACGGGCTGATCGCGCCGAACAGGACCTCGAGATGCCGGTAGGAACGAAGCGAGACAAGACCCTCTACGGGATCGGCAAGAAGCGCGGGCGGGTGCACCGCTACACGTGGATCCGCTGGGGCGTGGGCGTGCTGTTCACGATCGCCGTGGCGGCGCTGCCGCTGCTGGACGTGCTGCGCTTCGACTTCTGGCGCGGGAACCACGTCCTGCTCGGCGAGCGCGTCGGGCTGGTCCAGGCCGCCAAGGCCTTCGTCTTCCCGTTCCTCGCCGTCAACGTCGGGATCATCCTGGTCAGCCGCTTCTTCGGCCGCTGGCTGTGCGGCTTCGTGTGTCCGGTCGGCAACCTGAATCGCCTGGCGGAGTGGATCCGCTGGAAGTTCCGCAGCCTGACCATGCGCCTCCTCGGCGGCTCGGTCCTGGCGCTCGTGTGCTTCGTGCTGGCGGCGATCACCTTCAGCTTCTGGGTGGACTGGCGCGTGTTCGTCGAGGGCTCGACGCAGGCCATGGTGATCTCCGGCGTGTTCCTGTTCGGCATGACCGCCGGACTCACGACCCTGATCGCGCTGGCGGGCATGCGCTTCTGCCGCGGGTACTGTCCTTCGGGCGTGTACTTCGCGCTGCTCGCGCCCGACACGCGGACCGGGGTCGAGTTCGAGCACCCCGAGACCTGCACGGAGTGCAAGGCCTGCGAGGCCGTCTGCCCGGTCGACCTGAAGCCGACGGAGATGGCGACTTCGGCGATGCGGCCGGGGATCGGCTTCTACCCCGACGCCATGACGAACTACGCCAACTGCCTGCGTTGCGGGGACTGCGTCGTGGCCTGCGAGGCGACGACGTCGAACAACCCCGAACCCGTGCCGCTGCGCATGGGCTGGCTGCCGCCGGGCGTGGGCAAGGCCGAGGACGCGGACGCCGAGGAGCTCGACGAGCACGGAGTCGGCGCCCGGTGATCGGCTGGGCCGAGCTGACGCCGTTCCTCGCGCTGGGCCTCCTCGGCTCGCTCCACTGCGCCGGCATGTGCGGCGGCTTCGCGCTCGCCGCGGCCGGCGGTCCGCAGACGCCGCCGCGACGCATGGCCGCGCGGCAATCGCTGTACGTCGTCGGCAAGGCGACCTCCTACGCGGTGCTCGGCGCGATGGTCGCCCTCGGCGGCACGTGGGTGCGCGCGCGCGGCGTCGACGGCGGCGCGTTCCTCGCGCTGCAGACGGTGCTGGGCGTCGTCGCCGGCGGACTGCTCGTGCTCATGGGACTCGGCCAGCTCGGCGTGCGGCCCGGATGGACGCGCGCGCTCGCCGAGAGACCCTCCCGCGTCCTCGGCGGAGCCCGCCGCCTGCTCGCGGGCATCCGCTCCCTGCCCGGAGCCGCCGGGATCTTCGGAACCGGCGTGGCGAACGGTCTGATTCCCTGCGGCCTGTCGTGGGGCGCCGTCCTGCTCGCCTCTCAGTACGAGCCGGGACCCGCGGCGCTGGGCGCCTTCCTGTTCGGGCTCTCGACCGCTCCGGCGCTCACGGCCGTCGTGGCGGCGTCGCGTCTGGCCAGGCATGCCCTCCGAGGCCGCGCGCGAACGGCCCTGGGGCTCACCCTGGTCGTCTTCGGATCCGCCGCGGTCGTGCGCGCGCTGCCCGCGGGTTCCGCCTCGGAGGTCGATGCCGGCACGGTCGAGCGGGGCTGCTGCGAGGTCCCCGCCGAGCTCTCGGGCACTGCGGAGCCCCTCGGACGGCCCGCGGAGCCCGCCGCGGCCCCTTCGCACTAGGCCGTACGACGCGCCCGTCAGGGCCGTATTTCGCAGGGCCGTCGCTCGCCTAGACTCTACAGGGTCATGAACACGGCTACGGTGCACAGGGGTCTATCCATGCAGCCAATCAAGGTCTACCTGATCGACGACCAGGCGATGATCCGCGCGGCCTTCAAGGCGTTGCTGGATCAAGCCCGTGAATTCGAGGTCGTCGGCGACCACGACGACGCGCGCGCCGCGCTGGACGAGATCGCTCAGGTGCGACCGGACGTCGTGCTGCTCGACATCACCATGCCGGGCCTTTCGGGCATCGACGCGATCGGGCAGATCCGCAAGATCGCGCCGCGCGCGAAGATCGTCATGCTGACGCACCACGAGGGGCAGACCTTCGTCGAGCAGGCGCTGCGCGCCGGCGCCGAGGGGTACCTCTCGAAGGACTCCGACGCCGCCGAGCTGGCGCTGGCCATCGAGGCCGTACACCGCGGCGATCCCTACGTGTCGCCGAAGGTGTCGAGCGGACTCGTATCGCAGGTGCGCGGAACGACCGAGGCCGGCCCCGCGCCGGCCAGCCGCGTCGCCGCACTGACGCCGCGCGAGCGCGAGGTGTTCCAGCTCCTCGCCCTCGGCCTCAGCAACAAGGAGGTCGCGCGCGAGCTCGAGATGAGCCTCGGCACGGCCAAGAAGCACCGCGAGAACCTGCAGCGCAAGCTGGACTGCCACTCCGCCGCCGAGCTGGCGCGCCTCGCGATCCGCGAGGGCCTCGTCTC
>CAYGPA010000219.1:0-8781 GCA_964351535.1 uncultured Planctomycetaceae bacterium | reverse complement strand
TCGGACAGGCGCACCTCGCTCTCGGCGACGACGCGTCCGGGTCCGTCCTCGTCGCCGGTCACCTCCTCGAGGATCACCGGGGTGGAGGCGAGCTCCTGCACGCCGCGGCCGAAGACGCGCACGACGACGGCGACCTCGTCGCCCTCCAGCGCGCTGGGGGGCGCCTCGACGAGCTCGAGCACGACGTTGCGCTCCGGGCGCGTGTCGCCGATGACGATGGTGTGCACGGGAACGCCGGCCCCGGCCGCGGTGCGCGCGGCCTCGGCCGCCGAGGCCCCGCCGTTCGAGCGGCCGTCGGAGACGACCAGGATGTCGGTGACGTGCCGCCCGCGGTGCGCGGCCAGGGCCTGCTGCAGCGCGTCGCCCACGTGCGTGGCCGCGCCGCGTCCGGAGAGCGCAGCGGGCTCGGCCAGCGGGACGACGGCATCCGAGAAGGCGAAGAGGCGCGCCTCGTAGCCGGCCTCGGCGAACGCCGGCAGCAGCTCGCGCTCGAGGGCCGCCCGCGCGAGCGCCAGTCGCGAGGTCCGATCGAGCGGGCTGTCGGTGAAGCTCGAAAGCGCCTCGTGCGTCTCCGCGTCGCCGCGGTAGGTGTCCATACGCCGCATGCTGGCCGAGTCGTCGACCAGCACGATGACCTCGGCCGGGCGCACTTCCTCGAGGCGCTGCACGATGACGGGACGGAACAGCACGAAGAGCAGCAGCAGGATCGCGCCGAAGCGCAGCGCGGAGAGCCCCAGGCGCCAGGCGGTGCCGATCGACTCGCGGAAGTAGCCGACCCAGCTGACCAGCGCCGCGAGCGGCAGCAGCACGAGCACGACGACCCAGAGCTCCGGCACGTCCATCAGACGCAAGCTCTCGCGCAGGCCCTCGGATGTCTGGGAGGCCTGAAGCAGGGCGACGGGGATGCTCATGCGCGGCCTCCCGTCGACGCGGCGTCGGGCCCGGCGTCGGATCCGGGTCGGCCTGCACCGGAGCGGCTGCGGCCGATCCACGCGCCCCACAGGCTCTCGAGGACCAGCGCGACGAGGCAGGCGCCCGCGAGCCAGCGCCACAGCTCACCGCGGTCGGGAGCCTCGGGCGCGGTCGTCGGTCCCTGCGCGTCGCGCTGGACCAGGCGGAAGGCGGGGTGCAGGCTCTCGAGCTCCGCGGAGCCGAGGCGATCGAGGTCGCCCTCGCGCGGATCGACCTGCACCGAGAAGGACACGCTCTCGGCGCCCGCGTCGATCGTGTAGAGGCCGGCGCGGTCGGTCTCGGTCACGGTCGGCAGGCGCCACAGGTTCGTCCCGGCGGGCTGCGGCTCGGCGTCGAGTGCGCGCCGGGAGCCGTCGGGGCGGACGAGCGCGAGCTCGCGCGGGAACGCGGTCACCTCTGCCTGCAGCGGCTGACCCACGCCGACGTTGCGCGCCGCCTGGCGCGGTCGTCCCGCGTAGCGCAAGAGCTCGTGCACGAGCGGCACGAGCGTGCGCGGCGACTCCGGCAGGCGCGTCCACGCATTGTCGAGCGTCGTGGTCCAGAGGAACACGGAGCCCCGGTCGTAGGGGCGCTCGATCAGGAGCGGGGACTGCTCCTGGTCGTCGAGGCGCGCGAGGACGCGGGCGTTCTCGAAGGCCGGGCGCGTCGCGTAGAACTCGTACACGGGCACCTCGGTCAGGAGCGGCTGCCAGCGCTCGTCGGCGAAGAACGCGAACGCGGGGTGCTGGGCGTCGAAGTCGCGCACGCGGTAGTAGGACTCGCGCCGCGACGCCACGGCGACCGCGCGGTCCAGCTCGGCGGGCAGCAGGCCGGAGCCGTCGGCGCGGTACAGGCGCTGGTTCCAGGCCGGGCCGTCGACCTGATCGCCCACGGAGACGATCAGCGCCCCGCCGGTGGCGACCCACTTCTCGAGCTCGAGCGCCGTGCGCTCGGAGATGCGCGCGACGTTCGCGAGCAGCACGACGTCGAAGTCGCCGAAGTCGAAGTCGGCCGCGTGCAGGTCGGACTCCAGCACGACGCGCGGGAGGAACGGACGGGCATCCTCGTCGAGCAGCTCGGGGTCGGGCGGCTGGAGCACGGCGGCGACGAACCCGACCTCGTCGAGCTCGAGATCCGCGTGGGGCGCGCCGTCGACCAGCAGCGTCCGCACCGGCGGCGGAACCGTCACGACCCGCGTGCGCGCGTCGTCGGAGGTGAGTCGGTCCGCGTCGACCGACGCCGTCAGGACGTGCGCCCCGGGCGTGGCGAACTGGATCGAGAACGTCGCGCGATCGCTGCCGCGCGCGGGCACGGACTCGAGGCGCTTGTGGGGGCGCTTCTCGCCGTCCACCGACAGCGAGACCCGCACGTCCGAGCGCGCCCGCGCTCCGTGGTTGTCGACGACGACCTGGATCTCCATCGGGAGTCCGGGCGCGAGCAGGCCGGTCGGCAGCTCGATCGCGCGCACGCCGATGTTCGGGGGCGTCGTGTCGGCCGGGCCCAGGTCCTCGACGTACACGCGCACGCCGAGCTCCTGCAGGCGGTCGAGCTCCTCGGCGAGCACGAGCTGGCCGCCGTCCTCTTCGCCGCCCGGTCCGCCGGGGACTCCCTGGGCGGATCCTCCGGAGCGGGCCGGCGCGGCGGTCTCGCTCGGCGCGGGAGCGAAGCTGATGCGCTGGAGGTCGGTGAGGAGGCGCACCTCCAGCGAGCTCTGGCCGGAGCCGGCCGCGTCCTCCTCCGCGAAGCGCACGACCTCGCCCAGCGCCGCGGTCAGGTCGAACGGCTCGTCGGTGGGCTCGTCGAGCGTTCCGAGCAGCGACACGGCCTCGGTGGGGGAGCGCCACGAGAGGAGCCGCGGGTACTGCCCCGCGAGGACCAGGCGCACCGTGTCCCCGCGGCCGGCGTCCAGCTCGAGCGAGAGCTCGCGCGCGCGCGCCACGGCGCGCTCGAACACCGACTCGACGTTCTCGCGGTAGCGCGTCGAGGCCGAGCCGTCGAGCACGAGCACGACGTCGCGGCGGCTCTCGGTCAGCGCGGAGAGGGGACCGTCGGCGCCCGCGTACGGCCGCGCGGCGGCCAGCGCCAGCAGCGCGACGGCCGCCATGCGCAGCAGCAGCAGCAGCAGGTTCTCGATGCGCGCGCGCCGACGCGTGCGCTTGTACGCCTCGAGCACGAAGCGCATGGCCGCCCACTGCAGCGGCCGGTGGCGCTGACGGTTGAGCAGGTGGATGACCAGCGGGACCGCCGCGAGCGCGGTTCCTGCGACCAGGGCCGGATTGACGAAGCCGTCGAACATCGCGGGGGCGGCTAGCCCCGTCTCCCGCGGCTGCGCGCCATGCGGCGCGCGAGGTAGGTGGAGAGCGTCACGTCGACGGGGGAGTCGGTGTGGAGCTGGACGTAGTCGACGTTGAGGTGGCGGGCCTCGCGCGCCAGCGCCTGGTTGTGCTTCTCGATCTCCTCGAGGTAGGCCGTGCGGATCTGCTTGGGGTCGATCTTCAGCGTGCCGGCGGCCTCCAGGCCGTCCAGGCGAACCATGTGATCGAGGTCGAAGCTGAGCTCGAGCGGGTCGAGCACGTGGAACAGGATGGGCTCGTGTCCGGCGTGGACCAGGCGGCGCAGTCCGTCGACGATCTTCTCGAGGTCGTCGAAGAAGTCGGAGAAGATCGCGACGATCCCGCGCTGGCGCAGGCGCGAGTTCAGCCAGGTCAGCACGCTGCCCACGCCCGTGGGGCCACCCGGAGCCACGTTCTTCAGGGCGTCGAGGATCTCGCGCTCCTGCACCTCGCCGTTTTTCGGCGGGACGCGGGCGCGCTCTTCCTCGTCGAAGACGACCAGGCCGGCCGTGTCGCGCTGGATCAGGACCAGGTGGGCGAGCGCCGCGGCGCACCAGCGGGCGTAGTCGAACTTGCTCCACTCGCCGGAGCCGAAGGCCATCGACTCGCTGGCGTCCAGCAGCACGTGGCAGACCAGGTTCGTCTCCTCGACGAACTCCTTGATCACCAGGCGGTCGTTGCGCGCGAAGACCTTCCAGTCGATGTGTCGCAGCTCGTCCCCGTACACGTACTCGCGGTGCTGCGCGAACTCGGGGGAGCTGCCGCGGAAGGGCGAGCGGTGATGGCCCGACATGAAACCCTCGACGACCGTGCGCGCCACCAGCTCCAGGCCGGCGAGACGGTCGAGGACGGCGGGATCGAGGGTGGCTCGGGTCACGGTGGCGCGGTGGGGTGTGGGCTTTCGAGCGAGCGGCGCTCGAGACGGTCGGTGGGGCGTGGAGAAGGAGCCTCGGAAGGCCGCCGTGCGCCGGAGCGCGCGCAGCGGCGGCGCGGCGCGCGTCCCGCCGCGAGAGCGGTCGTGCGCGAGCCGCGGGTTCGGTGTCAGGAGACTCCGGGGACGCCGGCGCCGACGGCGGCGCTGGGATCGACCTCCTTCAGCAGGCGGTCGATGATCAGGTCCGACGTCATGCCCTCGGCCGACGCGGAGAAGTTCGTGACGATGCGGTGCCGCAGCACCGGGTGAGCGATGGACTGCACGTCCTCGACGGCCACGTGGTCGCGACCCGCCAGCGCCGCGTGCGCCTTGGCGCCGAGGATCAGGTACTGGCTCGCGCGGGGACCGGCGCCCCAGGTTACCCACTCGCGCAGGAACGAGAGCGGCGCGTCCGAGCGCACGCGCGTGCCGCGCGTCAGCGCCAGCGCGTAGTCGTAGACGTGGTCGGCGACGGGCACCTCGCGCACGAGGTCCTGCAGGCCGCTGAGCTCCTCGCCCGTCAAGACGCACTCGAGCTCCGCGACCTGGGTGCCGGTGGTGCGCTTCAGGATCTCGCGCTCCTCGTCGAGCGACGGGTAGCGCACGTTCACCATGAACATGAAGCGGTCGAGCTGGGCTTCCGGCAGGGGGTACGTGCCCTCCTGCTCGATCGGGTTCTGGGTGGCCAGCACGAAGAAGGGCGACGGCAGCATGTGGCTGCGACCGCCGACCGTGACCTGGCGCTCGACCATCGACTCCAGCAGCGCGGCCTGGGTCTTCGGCGGCGTGCGGTTGATCTCGTCGGCGAGCACGACGTTCGCGAACAGCGGGCCCTTGGCGAAGCGGAACGTCCGCTCGTTCGTCTCCGGATCGATCTGCAGCAGGTCGGTACCGGTGATGTCGCCCGGCATCAGGTCCGGCGTGAACTGGATCCGGTTGAAGGAGAGGTCGAGCGTCTTCGCGAGGCTCGAGATCAGGAGCGTCTTCGCCAGTCCGGGCACCCCGACGAGCAGACAGTGCCCACGCGTGAGGATGGCGACCAGCAGCTGATCGATCACCTCGTCCTGACCGACGATGACCCGATGCAGCTCGGTCTTCATGCGGTCGTAGGCGTTGCGGAGACGGTCGAGGGACGCTTCCTGCATGTCGTGTTCTCGGTGGGTTCGGTGGAAGTGCGCGGTGCGGGTTCCGCGTGGAGGGCGCGCCGCGGGGGCCGACGTTCCTAGTCGACGTCCCAGGACGCTCCTACCTTATATTGGGTTTCGGCATTCCGGCTGCGCCGCTGGGGTTTCCGACGCCCGAAACAGCCGTACGTTCCCAGAGTCCGAACGCGAGGTGGACTCACACAACTGTGACAGCGTTTCTCGCGAGCCGTCCGGCGGTCCGCGTTCGGCTCAGCGCGGGCTGGGGCCGAACACCCAGGCGATCGAGGTCGGGCGCCCGGCGGCCGCCGGGAGGTGGGGGCCCGTGACCAGGATGCGGTCGCCGATCACGTGCACGGTGCCTCCCAGCCCGGCCTCGCTGCGTCCGCGCGGCCGGCGCGGCCCGGAGACCACCGTGTCGGGCAGCAATCCGGCGCTGGCGCAGAGGTACAGCTCGCGTTCGCAGTCGAAAACGTAGACACCCCGGTCCGTGGAGAGGACCAGCGCCTCTCCCGAGCGCGCCGGCGGACCGGCGAGGGACTCCTCCGGCGCCAGGTGCAGGGCCTCCTGCACGTTTCCGGAGGCCGGATCGACGAGGGCCAGCGCCGGGCGGATGCCCGAGCGCAGCAGGACGACGCTGCGGTTCCCGACGACGCCGGCCAGGCAGCGCGGCTGCGCGATCGCGGCGGGCGGGTGCGCGAGGAGGCCTTCGTCCGCCCCGTCGAGTCCGGCGCGCAGCCAGTAGAGCCGGTCGGAGTCCGCGGGCGCGACGTGCACGAGGTCGCCGTCGAGGAGCGGTCGGGCCGCGGCCCAGCTGCGGGTCTCCGCGTCCCGCCGCCGCGTCCGCAGGGCCCAGTCCACGCGCCCGTCGGCCGGATCGACCGAGGCCACCACGCCGAGCTGGGTCGGGACGATCGCGCGGCCCCCGGCGACGCCGAGCGGCTGGCCGTTCGAGATGCGGTCGCGCGCCTGGAGGAACCCGCCGCCCGAGCGCCCGCGCGCCACGCCCTTCGCCAACCAGGTCGCGAAGCGCGGTTCGCCCGTCTGCAGGTCGAGCCCGACGAGCCAGGCGCGGACCTCGCCCCCGCTCGTGAAGCGCGCGTCTCCGAAGAGGCCGATCTGGTCGCGCAGGCGCTGCCAGACCTGGACGACGACGACCTGACCGACGACGACGGGTCCGGGCTGGAACTCGTAGATCCCGAGCTCGTCGAGGAGCGGGTGGAGCGTGGCGACGCCGTCGGCGTCGAAGACCGACTGCTCGCGCACGGCCCAGCGCAGCCGCGGCAGGACGTCGCCCGGCTCGGGCGGGGAGACGGCCACGACCGCGTTGCCGCGCGCCGGGGTCCCGGTCCCCTGGACCAGCACGAGCGCCTCGCCGTCCCACGCCGGCAGCAGGGGCCAGCCCGGCGCACCGCGCGGCGCGACGACCTCGCCGGAGGCGATCCCCGGGGCGAGCTTGGCGGGCTCGAAGACGCCCTGGACGACTCCGGTGTCGAGCTCGATCAGGTGCACCTGCGAGGCGGTCTGGAGCGCGGCCCGGCCGTCGCCCAGATCCACCGCACCCGGCCGCACGCCGCGGTCGGCGGCGGGCAGCACGGTGGGGCCCTCCACGCCCCCGTCCTCGAACAGCAGGATGTTCACGAGCTCCATCCCGGCCACGCCGCGCCAGTCGAACGCCGGCGCCGCGGGGAGCTCGGTGGAGAGCGCCGCGAGCACGTCGCGGCGCCGCGCGAAGGTCTCGGGTCCGAACGGCGGGCCGAGGTCGCCCGCCTGCGCGTGGCGCTCGGCGCGCTCGAGCCACGACCCGGCCGCGACTCGTCGGCCCTCCGCCAGCGCGAGATCGGTCAACGCGAGCCCCGCGCGCGCGGCCGCGGAGGTCAGCGGGTTGCGCCATTCGACCTGCGCGAGCAGCTGCGGGTCGCTGCCGGCCGCGGCGAGCTCGACGTCGCCGAGCTCCTCGAAGCGCTCGCGCCAGAGCATTCGCGCGCGCGGCCCGAGCCGCCGCAGCCGCAGGTGCACGGCGACGGTCACGCCCGTCGCGCGCCGCTCGGCCGTGCCGTCGACGTCGGGCCAGAGCTCCGCGGAACCGGCCGAGACCATGTCGCCCGCCTCGCTCTCCGCGAGCGCGCGCCGCCACGACTCGAAGGCGAGCGCGAGGTCCTCGTCGCTCGGCGCGGCGCGGTCCGCGATCCACGCATCGCCCTCCTCCAGCGCTTCCTCGGCCTCTGCGCGCGTCGTGAGGAACGTGTCGTTGTCCAGCGGTCCCTCGGTCGCGAGCTCCGCGAGCAGGCGCTGGGCCGACGACGGTTCCTGCGGCGCGAGCGGGGAGGAGGAGGCTCTCGGCGCGGCGCCGCAGAGCAGCGCCAGCCACGCCAGGGCGCGGGCCGCGGCCATCGCGGCTCAGTTCCCGGCGGCTTCGCGCGCGGCGTTCAGGCGTCGCTCGCGCTCGAGGTACACGGGATCGCGATACGCGCGCAGGCGCAGCGCGTACTCCGCGTGTCGATCCTCGGCCTCCGCGAGACGCTGGGTCAGCACGGTCTCGGCCTGTTCGAGCCGGCGGGACTCCTCGCGCGACAGGCCCAGGCCGCCGAGCACGTTCTGGGCGAGCAGCGCCAGCGGCAGCACGACCGGACTCCAGAACGCCGCGCGGCGCGCGAGCCCGAGGCCGACGCGGCGCCACGTCCACGGGCGCGACCGACGGCGCGCGTCGGAGCTGGGCTCGAGGCCCTCGAAGAGCAGATCGTCACCGGCCTGGTTCATGCGAGCGCCCAGACTAGGAATCCCCAGGCCAGAGCTCCACCCCCTTTCTCGGCCGCCGGAGCCGGGGCCGGACGGGCCCCGCAGCGCGCCGGTCGGGTCGGGGCTGCCGCCGGGCGTCCGGACGGCCGGTGGTTGGGCCGGAAACCGCTCCTCGTGGCGACGACCCGAGCCCGGCGGACGCCGAGTCCGGACTCTGAACGCGATCGAGCTCGCCGTCGGTCCCTCCGAGCTCGGGGAGCGCGGGGCGGGAGCCGCGCGTTCAGCCCAGGAAGCCGCCGGCGTAGGCGCCGTTGCCCTCGAGCTCCTCTTCGATGCGCAGCAGCCGGTTGTACTTGGCCACGCGGTCGGAGCGGCACGGGGCGCCGGTCTTGATCTGGCCGCAGTTCGTGGCGACGGCCAGGTCGGCGATCGTCGTGTCCTCGGTCTCGCCGGAGCGGTGGCTCATCACGCAGCGGTAGCCGTGGCGGTGCGCCAGCGCGATCGTGTCGAGCGTCTCGGTCAGCGTGCCGATCTGGTTGACCTTGACCAGCACGGCGTTGGCCACCTTCTGGTCGATGCCCTGCTGCACGCGCTGCACGTTGGTGACGAAGAGGTCGTCGCCCACGAGCTGGACCTTGTCGCCGAGCTTCGCGGTCAGCTCCTTCCAGCCCTCCCAGTCGCCCTGGTCGAGGCCGTCCTCGAT
>CAYGPA010000218.1:1540-8782 GCA_964351535.1 uncultured Planctomycetaceae bacterium | reverse complement strand
CGTGTGCCGCGAGTGCTTCAACGTCGCCGAGCAGGACCCCTGCGCGATCTGCGCCGACCCCGAGCGCGAGGCCGACACGCTGTGCGTCGTCGAGGAGCCGCGCGACGTCGAGGCGCTCGAGCGCGCCGGCGTCTACCGCGGGCGCTACCACGTGTTGATGGGGGCCTTCCACCCGGCCGAGGGCGCCGACCGCGGCCAGCTGACGCTCGCGGGTCTCGTGCGCCGCGTCCGCGCCGGCGGGGTGAAGGAGGTGATCCTCGCCACCGATCCCGACGCGGAGGGGGAGGCCACCGCCGCGCTGACGGCCGAGGCCCTCGAGGCGCTGGGGGAAGCCGCCCCGCGCGTCACGCGCCTGGCGCGCGGCCTCCCGGCCGGCAGCGCCATCGAATACCTCCACCGCGGCGTCCTCGAGGACGCGCTCGCGGGCCGCAGGCCCTGGCGTTGAATCGGCCGCAGGCCCTGGCGTTGAATCGGCCGCGGGCCCTGGCGTTGAATCGACCGGAGGCCCCCGCGTCGACCCGGGGTCCTCCCGACGCGTCGATCGAACCGGCTCCACGCGGCTCCTGCCGGTGGTGCCGGTCGGGCTGCGCGCTCATGAATCCTCCGGGTTAAGACGATGTCGTGGGTCATGGACGGCCCGCGGCTCGGTCAGCACCTCTCGACGTCGATGCGGCACGAGCTCACGCTCCAGCCGCGCATGCTGCAGTCCATCGAGGCGCTGCAGTTGCCGATGGCCGAGCTGGAGCTCTGGGTGCGCCAGGCGGCCGAGGAGAACACGGCGCTGCGCCTCGACGAGCCCGAGCCCGGTGCCGAGGGCGGCCTGCAGCCGGGGCGTTCGCGCGCCGCGCGGGCCGAGGCGACCGAGCGCCACGATCAGATGCTGCGCAACCAGCCCGAGCGCGCCAAGGGCCTCGTGGACCGCGTCGAGGAGCAGCTCGCGCTGCTGGAGGTCGACGAGGAGGTCCTCGCCTGGGTGCGCTTCCTGGTCGGCCAGCTCGACGGGGCGGGCTTCCTCTCGGCCGAGCGCGAGGAGCTGCTCGCGCGCGCGCGCGAGGAGGGCCTCGCGGGAGGTCCCGAGGAGCTCGAGAACGCCTGCGCGGTCCTGTGCACGCTGGAGCCCGCCGGCATCGGCGCGCGCAACGCCATCGAGGCGCTCGTGCTGCAGCTCGATCCGGCCGATCCCGACTACGCGCTGCTGCGCACGCTGCTCGAGGACTTTCTCGAGGACGTGGCGCGCAACCGGCTGCCGCGCGTGGCGCGCGCCATGGAGCTCGAGCTCGGGGAGCTCGAGCAGCTCATCGAGCGTCTGCGCGGCTTCAATCCCCGTCCCGCCGCCGAGCTCTGCGACGACGCGGCCCCCGCCATCACCCCCGACCTCTGCGTCGAGCACGCGCCGGCCGAGGGCGCACCGATCGGCCCGGGCAACCTCGGGAGCTTCCAGGTGCGCGTCGAGAACGCCGGCTTCCCGGCGGTCTCGTTGGACGAGGACGCCGTGGCGCTCGCGCGCGACCGCGCGCAGCCGAGCGACCTGCGCGAGTACCTGCGCGAGCGCATCGACCGCGCGCGCTGGATCGTCGAGGCCGTCCAGCAGCGCCGCCTGACGCTCCAGCGGGTCGGCGCCTCCGTATTCCGACATCAGCGCCCGTTCCTCGAGGAGGGGCCGGGACACCTGCGGCCGCTGCGCATGACCGACGTGGCCGAGCAGCTCGACCTGCACGTCAGCACCGTGAGCCGCGCCGTGGCCGGCAAGCACGTCCAGACGCCGTGGGGCATCTTCCCGCTGCGCCACTTCTTCCAGTCCTCCGCGGGCGCCGACGACGGCGCGGCGCGCTCCGACGTGTGCGCGGTCGTGGCCTCGGTGTTCGCGGCGGAGGACCCCGCCCGGCCGCTCTCCGACGACGACGTCGTGCGGCAGATGGCGCAGCGCGGCTACAAGCTCGCGCGCCGCACGGTCACGAAGTACCGCCAGGAGCTCGGGATCCCGAGCTCGTACCGGCGCCGCCGGTTCTGAACGCGACCCGCCGTCGACCGATCGCGGATCGCGCCGAGGCATGGGGGGTCGCCCGGGCCCGCCGCAGCCGCTATAGATGGCCGCGTGCGCAACGTGCGGGTGAAGGTCGCCTACGACGGGTCCGAGTTCTTCGGCTGGCAGCGCCAGGAGGGGTTCCTGTCGGTGCAGGAGGCGCTCGAGGAGGCCCTCGAGGGTCTCCTGGGGGAGAAGGTCGTCGTCCACGGCGCGGGGCGCACCGACACCGGCGTGCACGCGCTCGGGCAGGTGGCGAACTTCCACGTCGACACGCGGCTCGACGACGACCGCCTGCGCCACGCGCTGAACGCGCACCTCGCCCGGGGCGTCGTCCTGCGGCGGCTCGAGACGTGCCGGCCCGACTTCCACGCCCAGTACGACGCGCGCGGCAAGCGCTACCTGTACCTGACGCTCACCACGCGCTTCCGCTCGCCGTTCGCTCCGCACCTCGCGCACTGGGCGCCGCAGTCGCTGGACCTCGCGGCGATGCGGCGTGCGGCGCAGTGTTTCGTCGGGCGCCGCGACTTCAAGGCCCTCGCCACCGCGGGCTCCGAGCGGAAGACCACCGTGCGCACGCTGTCGGCCGTGCGGCTGGTCGCGCGCCGCGAGCGCTTCGCGGTCGTCGTGCAGGGGGACGGGTTCCTCTACAACATGGTGCGTACGCTGGTGGGGACCTTGATCGAAGTCGGGCGGGGGAAGCTCTCCGCCGAGGACGTGACCGCGATCCTCGCGTCCCGCGACCGCCGCCGCGCCGGCCCCACGGCTCCCGCGGCGGGCCTCTACCTGCTCGCCGTGCGCTACGCCGAGCCGTGCTTCGCCGGAGCCGATCGCGGACCCCACGGCGCGCCCGGACTGTTCGGCGACGGGGGTTGACCGCCCGGCTGGGCGCGTTCAAGGTGAAGCTCTGGACCCCTGGCGGCTCCGCCGGGCCACCCGGCGCGAACGCCGACGGTTCGCGGTATCGAAACGCCTTCCGCACCAAGGACTTGCGATGATGAAGACCCAGATCGACGTTCCTCACCACGAGTACCCGGCCGAGGTGCGCGACCTCGTGGAAGAGAAGCTCAACGGGCTGTCCAAGTACTACGACAGGATCGTGACGATGCGGGCCCTGCTCGAGCGCGAGAAGGAAGCGCACCGCGTGGAGATCGTGGCCAACGTCGGTCAAGGGCAGACCCTCGTGGTCGACGCCCAGGGAGAGACGCTGAACAAGGCGCTGGACGAAGCGCTGGACCGCATGTCCCAGGTGCTCACCCGCCACAAGGACAAGCAGACCGACAAGTACCGTCGTGGGGGTCGTCCCGGGCACTGAGCCCCGGCGCCTCCGGAACGGCGGTCAGCGCTCGGTGGCCCGGGAGCGCCGCCGTCTTTCCGAGATCCGGGATCGCCGGCCGGGCCGAGCGCACGCCCTCCACCGGTGTGCTAATGTGGCCATTGCCGTAGCTTCCCGAACGATCGCCCGAACCCCATCAGCCCCTCAAGCCCCATGCCGCCCGTCGAGACGACCAACTACTGGAAACTCTTCAAGCCCAAGGCCTGCTCCATCTCGCTCTCGAGTACGGCCAAGGAAGACGCTCTCAAGGAGATCGTCACCAACCTGGTCAAGGGCGGGGCGCTCGACGAGAAGCTCGAGTCCGACGCGGTCGATGCGCTGCTCAAGCGGGAGGAGCTCGCCTCGACGGGGGTGGGCATGAACGTGGCCATTCCCCACGTGAAGCTCGCCGGTCTCGACGCGGCCGTCGCGACGCTGTCGGTGCACGCGGAGGGCATGGAGTGGGCCGCGGTCGACGGCGAACCCGTCAACGTGCTGTTCACGGTGCTGCGCCCCGAGAACCCGGGTGAGACGCACGACCCCGAGAAGCATCTCGAGATGATGCGCTGGATCGCGCGCCTCGCGCGCGAGCGGGACTTCCGGCGCTTCGCCATGCAGGCGACGACGCGGAAGCAGCTCGTGGATCTGCTCAAGGAAATGTCCCACATCTGATACGCCTTCCGCGCCCCGCGATCCCGGGGTCCGCGCTCCCGCGGGAGCCGTCCGTCGAGCCGGTGGCGAATCCGCGAGGCCGTACTGCCAGGACCGGGCGCGTGTCGATCCCGGACCCCATGGAAGCGCGCCGCACGCTCAGGATCTGCAACGCCCACGGGCTGCATGCCCGTCCCTGCCACGCCATCGTGAGCACGGCTCTCGAATTCGAGAGCGAGCTCCGCGTGGCCCACGGCGCTCACGAGGTCAACGGCAAGAGCATCCTCGAGCTCATGACGCTCAATGCGTCCTGCGACACGGAGCTCCGTTTCGTCGCCCGCGGAACGGATGCGGAGTCCCTCCTCGAGGCCCTCGCGGCACTCGTGGATTCGGGATTCAGCGAAACGGCCTAAACCCGCCACCCCGGGAGGGTCGAAGTGAGGCCGACGAGCCCCCCGTTGGGGAGCCGTGTCCCCACGAAAAGCTTTCCAAGCGGGGTGGTTGTGTTTCGCAGAGGCAAGAGTGTCGTAGGTCTCGATCTGGGTAGCCAGGTCGTGAAGGCCATCGAGATCACCCTCGAGGGCCCCGAACCGGTCATCACCGGTTTTGCGCGGGTTGAAGTGTCCGCAGGCGGCGACAAGGCGCAGGCGCTGCACGAGGCCTTCCAGCAGGGAAGGTTCCGCAGCAAGAACGTCGTCACGTCCGTCGCGGGCCAGTCCGTGGTCGTGCGGTACATCAACATGCCGCAGATGTCGGAGTCGGAGCTCCGGCAGGCCGTCCGCCTCGAGGCGGACCGCTACGTGCCGTTCGAGCTCGACGAGACCATGCTGGACTGCCAGCCGCTGACCCGTCGTTCGTCGCGCGCCGGCGCGGACGGGGAGGACTCGGGCGACCAGCCCATGCACGTCCTGCTCGTCGCCTGCCAGATGGATACGCTCGAAGAGCAGATCCAGCTGGTCCAGGGCGAGGGCCTGAACCCCCAGGCCGTCGACGTCGACGTGTTCGCACTGGCGAACGCCTGGGAGCTCTGCGGACTGCCCGACGACGAGTTCGAGGGCGGGGAAGACCGCGCCATCGCGCTCGTGGACGTCGGCGCGACCCGCACGTCGATCAACGTCCTCTCCTGCGGAGAGACCTGTTTCAGCCGCGAGATCAGCATGGGCGGCGCCGACATGACCCAGGCCGTCGCGCGGCGCATGGGGGTCGAGGTCTTCGAGGCCGAGGCCATCAAGCGCGCCGGAGACGGCGAAGAGCCCGAGGTCAGCCGGGCGATCGGTCCGGTCCTCGAGGACCTGACCAACGAGATCGCCCTGTCCCTGGACTACGTCGAGCACCACGAAGGGGTGCAGGTCGAGGAGATCCTGCTCTCCGGCGGCGGAGTCCTCGCCCCGGGCGCGGTGACGTTCATCGAGCAGGCCACGGGGCGAGCGACGCGCACGTGGAACCCGCTGGAGGGTCTGCGCATCGCCGTCGATCGCGTGGACGTCGAGGAACTGGAGGCCTGGGCCCCGTCCATGGTCGTCGCCCTGGGCCTCGCATCGAGAGTGCGCACAGCATGATCACCATCAACCTGCTCCCCGGCGAGTACCGCCGACACACGCGAACTCCGGTCAAGCTCATGATCGGGTTCACCTCGGCCGTGACCGTGAACTCGCTCGGCGTGGCCTGGCTCGCCTGGCTCTACTTCGGCGCCGTGGCCGAGGTCGAGAGCGAGAAGAGCGTCCTGCAGCTCGAGCTCGACGGTCTCCGCCCGCAGGTCCAGTACCACAAGGCCCTCGACGGCGAGCGGCAGAAGTTCCACGCCCGCGAGACGGCCCTGGCGACGATCACCAAGAGTCGCGTTTCCTGGACCCGAAAAGTGGACGAGCTCATCGACGTGGTCAACCGCGGGGGCGAGGGCGCCCGACACTTCGTGTGGATGGACGACCTCACCGTGGATCAGCGCGTCGACGCGCGCACAGGCAACCACGGGACCCTGCGGGCCTCCGGCCACTCGGGTTCCGACAACTTCGCGCAGGTCGCGAACTTCCTCGAAGACCTCGAGAACTCCCCGTTCGTACAGGACTTCACCCCGCCGGCGCCGCCGGAGGGCACGCAGACGCTCGTCGACAAGGAGCTCGTGCCGTCCGTCGTCTGGGCCTTCCCCCTGTCGCTCGAATTGAAGAGCCCGGAGGACCGACAGTGAACGAAAAGCGCTGGTGGATCGGGATCATCGCCGGGGGAGTGCTCTGTGCACTCGCCGTCGGCGGCTTGATCTACAAGACCTACGCCGACCTCGGTCGTGCCCGCGAGGAAGCCGTGGCCATGCGATCGGAGATCACTTCGTCGCGGCAGCTCCTCACCGGCACGGCGACCCTCGAGCGCGAGGTGATCGTCCTGCGCGAGAGCGAGGAGGTCATCAAGGAGATCCTCCCCGACGAGGAGGACCTGAACAACTTCGTCCGTGGCCTGCGCACGTTCGAGGAGGAGTCCGACGTGCGGATCACCGGGCTCAAGAAGAAGCCCAACACCGTCCGCGGAACCCAGGAGGCCTTCGAGCCCGTCACGTACACGCTGACGCTCGAGGGCGACGCCTTCCAGTACCTGTCGTTCATCGACCGCATCGAGAGCCACCAGCGCTTCATGCGGGTGCCGAACTTCAAGCTGAGCGCGGCGTCGCGCACGGACATCGAGAACCGCGGTATCGCGGCTCACCGAATGCAGATGGACGTGGAGACGTACGCCTACGAGCCCAGTGACGGCCCGCCGCCGGTCAAGATCGAGGGCTTCGCGCGCAAGCGCGAGTTGCTGCTCGGCGAGATCGCGCGGACGCGCAAGTCGCTCTCGGTGGACGAGTACCAGTACCGCGGTCCCCGCGGACGCCGCGATCCCTGGGTCGACCCGCGCGTGCCCGTGCTGGGGGACCCGAACAGCCTCTCGGTCGAGGAGCAGATCCAGGTCGTCGAGGAGCTCGTGCAGCGCACGATCACGCTCGGAGACCTCTGGGATCAGTACCACGAGGCCGAGAACGTCATCCAGGAGATGACGCTGCGCTCGGAGATCGAGACCTTGCTCGCGGACGTCGAGCTCGACGTCGCGCGCCTCGAGGAGGAGAACGCGATCCGCTTCGTCCCCTCGCAGCGCCGGCTGCAGCTCGAAGTCAGCGAGCCGATCGTGGTCATCCGCCGCAAGCTCGACAGCGACGACGGCAAGCGCGGACCCAGCATCGAGAACCTGAACGAAGTGCTCGCCAGCATGGAGGAGTACATCGCCG
>CAYGPA010000218.1:0-1440 GCA_964351535.1 uncultured Planctomycetaceae bacterium | reverse complement strand
CCCAGCATCGAGAACCTGAACGAAGTGCTCGCCAGCATGGAGGAGTACATCGCCGAGGGAAACTTCGACCTGGCGCTCAAGGCCTTCGCGGCCGTCGAGCTGCGCCTCGACTACGTGCGCGGAGATCCCGATCGCGAGATCGTGTCCCGCAAGCTCGAGATCCTCGCGAACCAGGCCCGGGTTGCTGCCGACTTCCAGAACCTGAACCTCGACATCCGCGGCCGAGCGCTCATGGAGGGCGCGGAGCCGGTCGTGCTGATCGGAGGCCGCACCCTCGGCGAGGGCGACCTGGTCGAGACCGACCTCGTCATCCACGCCATCCGCCCGGGCGAGATCGAGTTCATCTACCGCGGAGTCGTCCTCATTCGACGGCTCTAGCACCGGCTTCCCCAGCCGCGACGATTCCAGAGACACCCCACCACCCATCCCCAACCATTCCCTACTCACCCGTTCATCGGGAGAGACGAAGCTCATGAAGTTCCTGTGCGCCCTGCTGGTCTTGCTAGGCCTGTGTGTGCCCCCCGCCGCGGCCCAGACCATCGGTCTGGACTCGCGAGTGTCCCTGCGCGTCGAGGGCCGCGCCCTCTCCGAGGTCGTCCAGTATCTGCGTGAGCAGTCGGGTGCCAACGTCGTCGTGATGGAGGGTGGAGACGAGATCGTCTCCCTCGAACTCACCGACGTGCCCTGGCGCGACGCGCTGGACCTCGCCTCCGAGGCGGCCGGCTGCGTCGTCGAGGAGCGCGCCGCCGGCGTGCTCGCCGTCACCCGACCGAAGCGCGTCTCGATCGAGACCCAAGGCACCGACATCCGCGAGGTCATCGACCTCGTCGCGAAGCTCGGTGGGGCCAACATCGTGGTGGCGCCCGAGGTGACGGGGACGCTCTCGGTGCGCTTCAAGGACGTGCCCTGGCGCGACGCGCTGGACGTGGCCGTGAAGACGCTCGGGTACGTGGTGGTCGAGGAGCGTCGGGGCGTGCTGCGGGTGGTGGACCCGGTCAGCCTGCAGGCTCAGATGGAGACGCTGAGCTACCAGCTGCGCTACCTGCGTCCGAAGACCCGGTACAACCCGAAGATGGACTCGGAGTTCCTGCAGCCCCTGCAGCTCCAGAACCAGGCCGACACCGACGTCGCCGAGCAGTTCACGGTGCTGAAGGCCCTCGCCAAGGCGCTGACGCCGGGCGGCGACATGGACTACATCGAGAGCCAGAACGTGATCATCGTGCGCGACACCGCCCAGGTGCACGCGCAGATCACCGACATGCTCACGAAGCTCGACATCGAGCCGCCGCAGGTCTTCGTGGACGTGAAGTTCGTCCAGACCAGCAACATGGACACCCTGGACATCGGGGTGGACTACGGCGACGGCGGTCCGCAGGCCAGCATCAGCATGGGCCAGATCCCGATCACGCTGCCCTTCGAGCTGGGCAACGGCGGGTTCGA
>CAYGPA010000217.1:5787-8802 GCA_964351535.1 uncultured Planctomycetaceae bacterium | reverse complement strand
CCGGGGCCCCCACCGGGGCCGCCGCGCACGGCTCGGGCTCGCGGCGACGGCGCTCGCCCTCGGCCTCACGTCGACGGGCTGCGCGCTCGGGAAGGACGTGCACCTCGCTCCGCTCTGGTCGAACCTCTCCACCGCCGGCGGCGGACGCGAGGTCGAGGCGGCCGCCGGCTTCTTGCGACTGCGCCGACCGCGGCCCGGTCAGCCCTTCGACGAGTTCGCGCTGCGTCCGTTCTACAACCGCGTCAACCACCCCGACGGCGACTGGAGCACGCGCTACCTCGTGCCGTTCGGCTGGTCCCGGAAGCGCGGGACGAAGTACAGCACGCAGCTCGCGCCGATCTTCCGCTACGACCGGGAGACGCACTCCGACGCGCGAACCGAGTGGATGTTCTACTCGCTCATCGCCATCTGGGGTCACAGCAACTCCGGGCGCGTGCGGCGCGCGATCTTCCCGTTCGGCGGCGTGCTGGAGAGCTTCTTCTCCTACGACCGCGTCGAGTTCGTGCTGTGGCCCCTGTGGTGGCGCACGCGCCGCGGGCCCACCGTCGTCAACCGCTTCCTGTTCCCGATCTTCGCGTGGTCCACGGGCGAGGGCACGCAGGTCCGGCGGTTCTGGCCCTTCTACGGACACAGCGTGCGCCCCGGGAGCTGGGACAAGCGCTTCGCCCTGTGGCCGTTCTTCCACTGGCAGCGCCGGGGGCTCGACCTGCGCGAGCCCGAGCAGGCGCGGACGTGGATGATCTGGCCCTTCCTCGGCCGCCGCACGCAGGCGCGCTCGCGCTCGACGACGGTGCTGTGGCCGTTCTTCGGCTACGCCTCCGATCCCGACTCCGGCTTCTGGGCCTGGGACGGTCCCTGGCCCTTCGTGCGCCTGCGCGAACCGGGCGACAACCCCGACCCGGCGATGCGGCGCCGCTTCTGGCCGTTCTACTCGCTGTTCCGGAGCAACACGCTGGAGACGCGCTCGGTGCTGTGGCCGATCTTCCGCAAGCGGCTCGAGATCTACTCCGACCGGGTCCGCCGGGCGCACGTCGCCATCCCGTTCTGGCGGCACTGGAAGTTCGAGACGCACGAGGGCGAGTTCCTCGGGTCCTGGGAGCGGCTGTGGCCGCTCTACCACCACGAGGTGCGGCTCGACGGCCACCACTTCGCGTTCCCCGACCTCAACCCGCTGTGGAGGACGCCCCACATCCAGGAGAACTACGCCTGGCTCTGGGAGGTCTACGCCGACGAGCGGCGCGACGACCGCGTGAAACAGCGCTCCTGGGGCGGCCTGTACCGACGCGAGCTCGACCGCTTCGAGGACCGGGTGGGGATCGCGGGCCTCTGGAGTCGGCGCAGCTACCGCGACACCCTGGGGGAGCCGGTGCGCGAGACCTCGCTCTTGTTCGGCCTGCTGCGCTGGCGGAAGAGCTCCAAGGGCTTCGGATTCCTCGCGCCGGCACTGCCCGGTCCCGGCTGGCCGGCCGCGCGGGTTGAGCACGTGCCCCTGCATCCGCAAGATGCGGCGGCGCGGCCATGATCCGCGCGACCATGATCCCCACATCCGTCCTCCGATCCACGCGAGCCGCTTCGTGATCCGAGCCACCTGGGATCTGTGCCGCGACGTCGGCTACCAGCTCGAGCTCCTCGCGCAGGTGCTCTTGCGGCTGCGCGCGGTGTTCCACCGGCGCGGGCTGATCGCCGACCAGTTCTTCCAGTCGGGCCTGAAGATCGTGCACGTGGTGCTCTTCGTCGGGCTCTTCATCGGCATGATCGTGGCGCTGCAGACCGGCATCGAGCTCGCGCGCTTCGGGCAGGAGGACCAGATCGGCACGATCGTGTCGCTCTCGATGTGCCGCGAGATGGGGCCGTTCATCACCGCCATCATCCTGGCCGCGACCGTCGGCAGCGCGCTCGCGGCCGAGCTCGGCACGATGTCGGTCAACGAGGAGTTGACGGCCCTCGAGGTCATGTCGATCGACAAGGTCGCCCTCCTGGTCATGCCGCGCGTGATCGGGCTCGCCGTCGTGTGCCCGGTGCTGGCGGTCCTCTGCGACACGATCGGCATCCTGGGGGGCGCGCTGATCTCGCAGAGCCAGCTCGGCGTCGACACCACCATGTACTTCGACACGGTGGTCGACGCGCTGGCCCCGGTCGGCAGCCTGCTCGGTCTGCCGAAGGACATCTACACCGGGCTCCTGAAGGCCTTCGTGTTCGGCACGGCCATCGGCGTGATCTCGTGCGCCGAGGGCATCCAGGCCCGCGGCGGCGCCGTGGGCGTCGGCGAGTGCACGCGGCGCGCGGTGCGCAACTCGATCATCGCCACGATCATCGCCAACTACTTCCTGACGTGGGCCTTCTTCGGGTGAGCGCTCCCTCGACCACGGAGCCGCTGATCCGCTTCGAGAACGTCTCCAAGGCGTTCGGCGAGAAGCGCATCCTGAACGGCCTGAACCTGGACGTGATGCGCGGCGAGATCGTGGTCGTGATGGGCCCTTCGGGCACCGGCAAGTCGACGCTCCTGCGCCACGTGATCGGGCTCCTGAAGCCCGACTCGGGGCGCGTCGTCGTCGACGGTCACGACATGGCCACGATCCGTCCGGCCGAGCTGCGCGAGCTGCGTTCGCGCATGGGTTACGTGTTCCAGGACGCCGCCCTGCTCGCGTGGATGAACGTCGCCCAGAACCTGGCGCTGCCGCTGCGCGAGACCACGAAGCTCTCCGAGCAGGAGATCGACCGCCGCGTGCAGGAGAAGCTCATGCTCGTCCACGTGCCCGACTCGGACGACCGCTTCCCCTCCGAGCTCTCCGGCGGCATGCGCAAGCGCGTCGGACTGGCGCGCGCGCTGATCACCGATCCCGAGCTGATCCTCTACGACGAACCCACCGCGGGCCTCGACCCGGAGATCGCCATGTCGATCAACCTGCTGATGCGCGAGCTGCAGCAGCGCACCGGCACGACCGCGATGGTCGTGACGCACGACATCGGAACCGCCAAGACCGTCGCCGACCGCATCGCCTTCCTGGAGGGAGG
>CAYGPA010000217.1:4569-5777 GCA_964351535.1 uncultured Planctomycetaceae bacterium | reverse complement strand
CGTGCACTTCCAAGCCCCCCCCGACGAGTTCTTCGCGTCGGAGGACCCCCGTCTCGTCCGTTTCCTGGGACACCATGGGAGCCGAACATGAGCGGCCGCCGCCAAGCCATGCTGGGTGTGTTCTTCCTCGCCACCCTCTCGCTGCTCGCCTACTACACGCTGTTCCTCACGGACTTCAGCCTGTTCCGCGAGGACTTCCAGCGCGTCGTCTACTTCGACAACGCGGCCGGACTGCGCTCGGGCGACCCGGTGCTCGTGGCCGGCATGCGCGCCGGCCGCGTGGGCGAGCTGACCTTCGACCCCGACGCGCCCGCGGGCCAGCGCGTGACCGCCGTGCTGATCCTCGAGCGCGACGTGCCGCTGCGCGAGGGCTTCGAGGTCGTGATCACCGACTCGTCGCTGCTCGGGGGCAAGATGATCGCGGTCGAACCCGGCCCCGCCACCGCGCGGCCGATCGACACCGGGCTGGCGCTCTACGGACAGACCGCGCCGAGCCCGATCGCGGACCTCGGCGAGCTCGTGCGCGAGAACCGCGAGCGCGTGACGCGCACGCTCGACAACCTCGATCTCGTCGTGGCCGACCTGCGCGCCGGCAAGGGCATGATCGGACGCGCGTTCGGCGACGAGGCGCTCGCGGCGGACTTCGGCACCGGCGTGGAGGGCTTCTCGACGACCATGACGAACGCCGCCGAGATCTCGAACGACCTGCGCGAGGGCAAGGGCACGCTCGGTCGGTTGCTCCAGGACGAGGGGCTCGCCACGCGCATCGAGGAGATCGCGGAGCGCGCCGACGGGCTGATCGGCGAGCTGCAGCAGTTCGCCACCGACGCGCGCGAGGGCAAGGGCACCGTGGGACGACTGATGTCGGACGAGGAGCTCGCGGCCGACGTCGCGCAGGCCGTCGACGACATCGCCGAGGTCGCCCGGCGGCTGCGCGAGGGCGAGGGCACGGTCGGCAAGCTCCTGACCGACGCCGCGCTCGCCGAGGACGCCCAGGAGATCGTGCGCCGTCTGCGCGCGGGCGAGGGCACGGTCGGCAAGCTGCTGAGCAGCGACCTGCTCTACGAGCGCCTCGAGGAGATCTCGGTCGACATCGCCACGATCACCGCGTCCGTGCGGTCGGGCGACGGCTCGCTCGGCAAGCTGCTGCAGGACGAGCGCCTCTACCGCGACCTGCAGGTCCTGCTCGGAACCGCCACGCGCTCGCT
>CAYGPA010000217.1:0-4469 GCA_964351535.1 uncultured Planctomycetaceae bacterium | reverse complement strand
ACGAGCGCCTCTACCGCGACCTGCAGGTCCTGCTCGGAACCGCCACGCGCTCGCTCGAGGAGTTCCGCGAGGCCGCGCCCGTCACGACCTTCACGCAGGTGCTGTTCGGCGCGTTCTGATCCGGCGACGGGTCAGCGGCGCAGCGACAGCAGGTGGTCGATCCACTTGCCGACCTGGTCGGCCTCGACGTTGATGCGCTGGCCCGGCTGCGCGCTGCCGAGCGTGGTGCGCTCGAGCGTCTCGGGGATCACCGCGACGTCGAACTCGCGTCCGCGCGGCGCGACGACCGTGAGGCTGATCCCGTCGAGCGTGATGCTGCCCTTGTCGACGACGTAGCGCTCCAGGCCCGGGTCGACCTCGAACGTGATCACGCGCCCCACCGCGTCGGCCGGCCCGAGGGCGACCACGCGGCCGCGGCCGTCGACGTGGCCCTGGACCAGGTGGCCGCCGATCGGGTCGCCGAAGCGCGCGGCGGCCTCGAGGTTGACGGGCCGGCCCGGCGCGAGCTCCTCGAACCACGTGCGGGCCAGGGTCTCGGCGGAGAGGTCGAACAGCAGGTCCGCACCCGGCCGGCCGTCCGCGGCGGCCCCGGTGCGCGGGTCGAGGCCCCCCACCACGGTCAGGCACACCCCGGAGACGGCCACGCTGTCCCCGAGCCCCGGCGCGAAGTCGGGGGCCGGGGCCGGGACGCGGAGCCTGCCGCCGCCTCCGCGGGGCTCCCAGGCCCGGACGGGGACGCAGGCCTGGATGATGCCGGTGAACATGGGGCCCAGCTTGGCCCGCGCCGGCGCGGCGTCAAGGGCCGCGGGGCCGGCTCGAGATCGAGGCCGAAAGGGCCGGCCAATCGGTCTCGAAGCTTGTCGGGGGCCCCGCCTGGGACTACCCTGCTGGGCCTTTTTCCAAAAGGTCGATGCGGCTCTTTGCCATTCTGACCCTCTTTCCCGAGGCCCTGGAAGCGTACACACGTACGAGCATCCTGGGCCGCGCGCAGGAGCGAGGTCTTACCGAAATTCGTCTGCTGGACATCCGGGACTTCACCCGGGATCGGCACCGGACTGTCGACGACCGACCCTTCGGGGGCGGGCCCGGCATGGTGTTGAAGCCCGAACCGGTCGTCGAGTGCGTCGAGTGGTGTGAAAACCGGTGGGGTCCGTTCCGCAAGTTCCTCCTCTCGCCGGGAGGTGAGACCTTCCGGCAGTCCACGGCCGAGCGCCTGGTCGACGAGGAGCGCCTGCTGTTCCTGTGCGGTCGCTACGAGGGCGTCGACGAGCGGATCCGGTCCGTCCTGGACTTCGAGGAGCTCTCCGTCGGCGACTTCGTGCTCTCGGGCGGCGAGCTCGGAGCGCTCCTGGTCACCGAGGCCATCGTGCGCCTCGTACCCGGCGCTCTCGGCGACGCGCGATCGGCGGAAGAGGACTCCTTCACGGACGGCGGCGGACTCGACTTCCCCGCATTCACGCGACCTCGCGTCTTCCGCGGACACGCCGTCCCGGAGGTCCTGATGTCCGGGAACCACGAGGAGATCGAACGCTGGCGAAGATCCGCGGCCCTGTCCCGCACCCGCGAACTGCGGCCCGACCTCATCGAGAAGCCTGAACGTAGTGACCTCGGCCCTGCCGGCCGTGGCGAAGAGACCGACGCACCGAAGCCCGAGCCTCACGGCCCCACCGATTGAATCCGGCGAGTCCGGCGATCCGACCCGACGTCGGAACCGCCGAGCCGCCAGGCGAAGAGACCGACACGGACGAGCGACATGGACCTGATCAAAGAAGTCGAAATCAAGTACGGCAAGAAGCGCCTCCCCGTCGTCCACGTGGGTGACACGGTCGAGGTCGACTACCTGATCCGCGAGGGCGAGAAAGAGCGGATCCAGGTGTTCAACGGCACCGTGATCTCGATCAAGGGCCGCGGCATCAACCGCACGATCACCGTGCGCCGCATCGTCCAGGGCGAGGGCGTCGAGCGCGTCTTCCCCCTCCACGGGCCCCGCGTCCAGACCGTGCGCGTCACGCGCCGCGGCGACGTGCGCCGCGCGAAGCTCTACTACCTGCGCGACCGGGTCGGCAAGCGGACGCGCGTCAAGGAGCTCCTGGGCGAGAAGGTGCGCCGCGAGACCGCCGAGATCCGCGCCGCGGAGGCCGCCGCCAAGGCCGCCGACGCTGCGGAGGTCGCCGCCCGCGAGGCCGCCGAGAAGGCCGACTCCACCGACCAGGCCGAGGCCGTCGAGGTCTGAGAACCGACCCTCCTGCCTCTCCTCCAAACCTCCGAGCCGGTCCGCGAGCCCGAGTCATGATCGAAAACGTCCAACGCAAGATCGTCCTGATCGTCGCCCTGTTGCTGGGCTCGGTGCTGCTGATGGTGCTGCCCGAGGAGCCCGTGCGGTACGGCCTCGACCTGAAGGGAGGCACGCGCTACGTCTTCAAGCTCGACTTCGAGGGCGCGGAGGAAGCGGGCCAGCTGACCGGCGCCGAGAACCGGGCCCAGCTGCTCGAGGACACCAAGGAGATCATCCGCCAGCGGATCGACCCCAAGGGCATCTACGAGCCCGTCATCCGCGGCCTGGGCACTGACCGCATCGAGGTCGCCGTCCCCTCCCAGGCCATCCCCGTCATCAAGGCGGAGTCGAGCGTCGAGAGCGCCGTCCCCGCGACCGGCGTCGCGCCCATCCGCATCGCTGAGACCGCCGACCTCGAGAACTTCCCGGGCGCCGGCGGCGTCGTGCGCATCGGCAACGAGCTGATCCGCTACGACCGCCGCGTCGGCACCGAGCTGCAGGGCGTGCGCCGCAGCTGGGAGGACACGCCGCCGGAGGCGCACGACGCCGGGGACGACGTCATCCTCGTCAGCACCGACGCGGTCATCAACGCGATCTCGAACATCGGTGCGCTGCAGTTCTACATCGCCGCGCAGGCCGCCGACTTCACGGCCGCCGGCACGGACGAGGCCTCCGCGCGCACCGCGGCCGAGACCTGGGCCAACCGCCCCGAGAACAAGGGCGTCGGCTTCTCCGCGTACAACGCCCTGTCCTTCGAGGAGGGCGGCCCTCCGCCGGGCATCCGCTTCTTCCCGCGCGCCCTCGAGGACGCGGCCGAGGAAGTGCCCATCGGTCAGCTCCTCGTCGCGCTGCGCGTCCCGCCGGAGAAGTGGGTCTTCACGGGCGAGGACCTCGCGGCCGTCCAGATCAGCCAGGACCGCGCCGGCTACCCCGCCGTCAACTTCGAGATGACGCCGGGCGCGCGCATCCCGTTCGGCAACTTCACGGGCGAGCACAAAGACCAGCTCATGGCGATCGTCCTGAACGACGAGATCGTCTCGCTGGCCAACATCATGGATGCGCTGATCGGCTCGGCGATCATCCAGGGCCGCTTCACGCAGAGCCAGGTCGAGAGCATGGTGCGCGTGCTGCGCTCGGGCTCGCTGAAGATCAAGCCGGAGCTCGAGGCGCAGGAGCGCGTGGGCGCCACGCTGGGACAGGAATACGTGCGGCGCGGCTTCTTCAGCGCGCTGCTCGGCCTCGGCGCCGTGCTCGCGTTCATGGTGTTCTACTACCGCCGCCTGGGCATGTTCGCCGCGGTGGCGCTGATCGCGAACCTCGTGATGATCGCGGGTGCGATGGCCGGACTGCAGGCCACGCTGACGCTGCCCGGCATCGCCGGCATCATCCTGACCGTCGGTATGGCGGTCGACGCGAACATCCTGATCTTCGACCGCATCCGCGAGGAGGCGGACAAGGGCCACAAGGTCCTGCAGGCGGCGAAGAACGGCTTCCAGAACGCCACGAGCGCGATCATCGACGCCAACGTCACGACGCTGATCACGGCGCTCATCCTCATGAACGTCGGTACGGGCCCGGTCCGCGGATTCGCCGTCACGCTGTCGATCGGCATCCTGACCTCGGTCTTCTCCGCGCTCGTGATCACGCGCGTGCTCGTCCACCTGCAGCTCGAGAAGAAGGTCCCGAGCTTCCAGGTCGGAAGCTGGCTCGCGAAAGCCAACTTCGACTTCGCGAGCAAGTGGAAGATGGCCCTGACCGCGTCCGTGATCGCGACCATCGGCGGAGTGATCTTCTTCATCGCCCTGCCGGACACGCAGAAGCTCGGCATCGACTTCCTCGGCGGCGCCTCGGTCAAGGTGCGCACCGAGGTGCCCGAGACGACCGAGCGCGTGCGCGAGCTCGTCGCGGGCATCCCCGGCAACATCGGCCAGTCCGCCTCGGTCGCCCCGCTGCCCGCCAGCCAGACGGATGACGGCTACCGCGAGTTCCAGGTCACGTTCAAGACGGACCCCGACGCCACCGGCACGGACACGACGCAGGCCACGCTCGAGAGCGAGATCCGCAGCGGTCTGGCCGAGATCCTCCAGCGGGGCCCGGTCGAGGTCACGCTGAACGGCGACCAGATCCAGGCCACGCTGTACTTCGAGCGCGGTCACGCCCCCGCCGACGTCAGCCGCGTGATCGCCGACGGCGG
>CAYGPA010000216.1:7922-8805 GCA_964351535.1 uncultured Planctomycetaceae bacterium | reverse complement strand
TCGCTGCCGAAGCGCTGCAGCGCGGGCAGCAGCTCGGCCTCGAGCGCGTCCGCGCCGCCGGGTTGCAGCGACCACGCCATGGCCCACGCCGCGGGCGTCTCCTCCCACGGCTCTCCGGCGCGGAAGACGTAGGAGATGCGCTCCCCTCCGGCCGCGGCGATGCGCTCGATCTGCTCGTCGTCGAGGCCGAGCGCGTCGGGGCCCAGCCGCTGCACGATCTGACGCACGAGCGCGCCCCAGAGATCGAACCCGCTGCCGAGCCCCCCGCCCTCTTTCAGCCCGGCGAACGGATGCAGCTGCACGGTGTGCCCGTCGGCCGTGGCTCCGACCTGGAGCCCCTGCAGCGGCTCGATCGACCGCAGCACCGCGCCGAGGCTGGAGCGCCCGACCTGCTCGCCGAGGGTGCGCAGGTCGAGGAACTCGAGGTAGGCGTCGGGCTCGTCGAAGAACGCCGCCAGGGAGCCGTGCGCGAGGCCTCCTTCCGGATCGACCGCGACCGCGACCTCCGAGTCCGCGCGCCGCGCACCCGCGGCGGACTGCGGGGGCGCGGCGAGCGGACCGGGCCCGAGTCCGACGGCGGAGAGGGGCAGGAACAGGCAGGCGGAGATCATCGAGGGGCGAACGGGGGTCGAGGGGATTTGCAAATGACGTGCCGGTGGCGCGCGGACCGGCGAGCGCCCGGGGAGGCTCGAGAGCACCCACGATTCCGTCCGTCCGGCGCGGACGCGGGCCGAACCTGCCCAGCCGGTCGGGATCGCGCCCCCTCGGCCGCGAAACCTCGACGCCGTTCACGGGCTGCGCTCATTCGATGCCCAGCGACTTCAAGCGGTTGTAGAACGTGCGGCGCGGGATGCCGAGGATGCGCGCCGCCTCGCCGCGCTTG
>CAYGPA010000216.1:0-7912 GCA_964351535.1 uncultured Planctomycetaceae bacterium | reverse complement strand
TCGACGTCGGACATGCGCCGGCCGACGAGGCCCGAGACGTCGACCGACGCCGTGCGCGGCGAACGCGACAGGTGCGCCACGAGCTCCGCGCCGAGGTGCTCGCCGCCCAGCGCGACCATGCGCGTGATCTTGTTCTCGAGCTCGCGCACGTTGCCGGGCCAGTCGTGCGCGACGAGGCGCTCGAGGCACTCGGGCGCGAGCGTCGGCACGGGCTTGCCCGACTTCGCCGCCGCGGCGTCCAGGAAGGCCTGCACGAGCTCCTCGATGTCCTCGCGCCGCTCGCGCAGCGCCGGCACGTCGATCTGCACGACCTTCAGGCGGTAGAAGAGGTCCTCGCGGAAGTTGCCGAGCTCGACCTCCCGCGCCAGGTCGCGGTGCGTCGCCGAGATCACGCGCACGTCGACCGGCACCTCCGCGCTGCCGCCGATCGGACGCACGGTCTTCTCCTGCAGCACGCGCAAGAGCTTGGCCTGCAGCGCGAGGCTCATCTCGCCGATCTCGTCGAGGAAGAGCACGCCGCCCTCCGACGCCTCGACCAGGCCGCGCCGGTCGCGGTCCGCGCCGGTGTAGGCGCCCTTCATCGCACCGAAGAGCTCGCTCTCGAGCAGCCCCTCGGCGAGCGCGCCGCAGTTGACGCCGACGAAGGGACGCTCGGCGCGCGGGCCGTGGGCGTGCAGGGCGCGCGCGACGAGTTCCTTGCCCGTCCCGCTCTCGCCGGCGAGCAGCACGGGGAAGTCGCCCTCGAGGACGCGGTCGACGACGGCCAGCATGGCGCTCATCGCCCGCCCGCGACCCAGCAGCGTCGGGTAGGCGTGCCGCAGGGGCTCGGGCTCGGGGCGCATCGCCTGGCTCAGCGAGTCCAGCGCCTCGACGCGATCGCGCAGCTCGACCTCCAGCCGCGCGTTGGCTTCCTCGAGGCGGCGGCGCACGCCTTCGTTCTCCGCGAGCAGGCGCACGCGCTCCATCGCGAGCGCGGCCTGGTCGGCGAAGGCCTCGAGGATCGCCTGGGCGGTCTCGTCGAAGAGTCCGTGGGCGAAGCGGTTGTCGACGTACAGGCAGCCGATGACGCGGTCGAGGCGCATCGGGACGCACAGCACGCTGCGCAGCTTGAGCTCGGTGACCGAGGCCGCCGGCAGCAGCGCCTCGTCGTTGACGGCGTCGGCGGAGCGGAACGCCTCGCCCGACTCGAGCACCTGCGCGGTGATCGACCGGCTGACCTTCTTCAGGGCTCGGCGCACGTTCTCGCGGTCGATGTTGCGCGCCGCCACGACCTCCCACGTCGAACCGGACGCGGCCTCGTCGCGGGCGTCCGGTTCGCCGTCCCCGGTTCGGTCGAGGCCGGAGCGGTCGACGCCGGTCGCCTCGACGAACTCCCCGGAGCGGATGAGGAAGCCGCGCTCGGCGCCGACCAGTTCGATGGCGGCGTCCAGGATGCTCTCGGTCAAGGTCTCCGGCCGCGAGGCGCGCGCGAGCTCCTTGTTGAGATCGAGAATGCGCAGCAGCGCCTCCCGCGCGGCGTCGCCCTCGGCCTCGCTGCGCTTCAGGAAGCGGAACACGAGTCGCCGTCGCCTGGGCCGCTGCGGCCTTCCCGGGGGGAATCGGTGCGGGGTGAATCGCCGGGTCGCGCGCCGACGTCCGGCGCGCGCACGGCGCCGGCCTGATCCAGGGCCTGCTGCAGAGCGCGCGCCACGACGCGGGGCGCGTGGGACTTGCCCGGCGGAACACCACCCGCGGCGCGCGCCATCGCGGCCACGTCGAGCTGCCGCGCCTCGGACGTGGAAAGCCCTTCCACTCCGGAGGCCGCCAGGGAGCCGCAGGCGATCACCGCGCTGCAGGCCTGGGCCTGGAAGCGCGCGGCGGCGACGCGCTGGGACTCGACGCGCACCCAGAAGTGCAGCACGTCGCCGCAGGCTTCGTTGTGCGCCACGCCCTGTCCGACGACGCCCGCGGCTACGCCCGTCGACTCCGGCAGACGCCCCACGTTGCGGGGCGCGTCGAAGTGGTCGCGCAGTTCGCCGCGGAGAGTCCTCATCGAGGCCAAATTACCAGAGGCCCCGGCCCCCACAAAACGAGCCGGCAGCGGGGGTTCGGTGCGCCCACCCGGTTGCCCCTGCAGATTTGCGCACCCCCGGTTTGCCCGCCCCCGGGTTCGCATGTATTGTTCCGCGCCATTTTCGGGGGGAGGCCCTCGAAGCGGGCGAACCTCTGCGCCGGAGAGAGCCGATCCGGACCGCCTCGTGCGGAAAGGCTTTCCCACCGATCGCGGACGCAAACCAGCACCGACCATGCGTTCAACCAGCGAGAAGCAAGCGAGATTCGCCAGTCGTCCAGCGCGCCGTGCACCCGATGGGGACCGGGATTCGCGGCGCCTTGGGGAGGAGATGATGTCGACGCGGACAGGTGGGGATAGGCCCGCGCGACTCGTCCCGAGGCCCGGCTTCGTGCCGCGGCGATCACGATGGGGAGCGCCCTGATGGGGATCGGAGCGCTGTGATCCGCGATTGCATCGCGTACAGGGACCGCGGGGGCATGGGCACGCGCTTCATGCCCCCGCTCTTTTCAACCCGGGTCGCTCGCCGCACCGCGGCGGGCGGCCCGGGGTGATGCTGCGGCCGCGGGCCGCGGGCCGCTCAGGGCTCGGAGTGCGTCCGGAAGCGATCCTTCAGGCGCTCGATCAGTCGCGCGTGGATCTTGCAGACGCGCGACTCGGAAAGCCCGGCGAGCTCGCCGATCTCGCGCATCGGCAGCTCCTCCCAGTACTTGAGGTAGACGATGCGGTACTCGAGCTGGGTGAGGCGCTGGGAGATCAGGCCGAGCAGCTCGTCGCGCGTCAGCTTCTCGCCGGGAGCGTCGCTCGAGGTGTCCGCGACGACCTCGAGATTGTGGGCCTCGTCCGAGGAGTCGTCTCCACCGGTCGTCGTCCCGGTAGGGCTGCCGGGGAGTCCGGTCCCGAACATCAGCTGGTACTCCCCCGCCGTCAGGTCGAGGGCCTCGGCGATCTCGTGGGCGATGGGCTCGCGGCCGTGGTCGGAGCGCAGGCGCTCCAGGGCGCGCTTGTGGCGCTCCATGCGGTGCCGCCAGGGGCGCGGGAGCCAGTCCTGGGAGCGCAGCTCGTCCAGCACGGCCCCCTTCACGCGCAGCTCGCAGTAGGACTCGAAGCGCACGCCGCGCTCGGGATCGAAGCTCCCGATGGCCGCCATCAGGCCCACGTTCCCGGCGGTATCGAGGTCCCCGCGGTCCACGGTGCGCGGCAGACGCATCGCGAAGCGGCGCACGATGTCTCTCACCAGGGACTGGTAGTGCACGACGAGCCGGTTGCGCGAACGGTCGGAGGGGCGCCGACGGTAGGCGGCCCAGAGCTTGTCAGCCGGGTCTTCCCGACGACCCTTCCGAGACGAACTCCGCGTCGACTTCTCGCGAGGCGCTTTCCTTGCTGTGGAACCCATGGGCGGGGACTGGCCCCGTTCCCGTGTCGCTCGACCGGCTGAAGAACTCCGCCTGACTCGCAACACGTACAGCGAAGCGACTCGATTCGTTGCTCGATTCGTTCGCTGCAAAAGTCGGGATGACTTCTTTTTCTGTGCGCGTCAAGCCTTCGTCTTCACAGAAAAGTCGCGCGCGTACACTTTCGTCGACGCGCGCACGCACGCGACCGCACGACGCAAATGCACCGTGCGCGCTTCACGAGCCGAATGGCGCACGAGTTCGCGCGCGCGCGGCGCTCCGCAACACACCGCGACACGCGCGTCTTTTTTTTCGAGAAATCGCGTCAGCACCCCCTCTTTCGCGCGCGAGGGCCCTTCGTACGCGTTCCGGAGGCGTGCGGCGTTCGCGAACTCGCGCGCCGACGCGCGCGTTGCGCACGCGTCGTGTCGCCGACGTGCGCGGCACCCGCGCGACGCGAAGTTATCCACAGAGACCTTCTTCCGCCCCGCCAAGTTATCCACAGCCACCAGGGGCGGCCGCGGAGCGCTCGAACCGGGCGCAGGCGACGCGCGGCGGGGCTGGATCGACGCCGTCGGGCTCAGGACGGATCGGGCGACCACGGAGCCGGCGGGAGCCCCAGCGTCTCGAACACGCGCGCCTCGGCGGCCCGCATCCGAGCGCGGTCCGAAGGCTCGTGGTCGTCGAATCCGCAGAGGTGCAGCGTGCCGTGCACCACGTAGAGGAGCAGCTCGCGCGCGGGCTCGTGCGAGAGCTCCGCGGCGACCGCGCGGGCGCGGTCGACGCTGACGTAGAGCTCGCCCGCGGGCCCGCCGCCCTCCTCTCCGAGGTCGAAGGAGATCACGTCGGTCGGCGCGGAGTCGTCGAGCCACGCGCCGTGCATTCGCGCCAGCGTGGGGTCGTCGACGAAGACGACGGCGAGCTCGATCCCGGGGCGTCCACCGTGCTCGAGGGCGGCCTCGACGGCCGCGCGGACCTGCGCTTCTTCCAGGGGGCGGTCGGCGACCTCCCAGGCCACCGCGACGGTCAACGCGCGTCCTTCTCCGGCTTCTCGGGGCGCTCGGAGCGGGCCTCAGGGCGAGCCTCGGAGCGAGCCTCGGAGCGCGTCTCGGGACGCACCTCCGACGGCGCCGGGCCCTCGTAGGCGCGCACGATCTGCTCGACGAGCGGGTGCCGCACGATGTCGCGCTTGCCGAACTCGACGACGCCGACGTGCTCCTGGAAGCTCTTCAGCCGGTGCACGGCGTCGACCAGGCCGCTCTTCTGGTCGCGCTCGAGATCGACCTGCGACGGGTCGCCGGTGACGACCATGCGCGAGCCCTCGCCGAGGCGCGTCAGGAACATCTTCATCTGCGAGATGCGCGTGTTCTGCCCCTCGTCGAGCACGACGAAGGCGTTCGACAGCGTGCGGCCGCGCATGTACGCGAGCGGCGCGACCTCGATGACGGCCTCTTCCTCCATGCGCGCGAGCACGTTGGGGTCGAGCAGCGCGTGCAGCGCGTCGTAGACCGGGCGCATGTACGGGTCGACCTTGGCCTGCAGGTCGCCGGGCAGGAAGCCGAGCTTCTCGCCGGCCTCGACGACCGGTCGCGTGACGATGATGCGGCGCACCTCGCCCTCCGCGAGGGCGCGCAGCGCGCAGCCCACGGCCAGGAACGTCTTGCCGGTGCCGGCGGGCCCGAGGCCGAACGTCAGCGCGTGCTTGCCGATCAGCTCGACGTAGCGTCGCTGGTTGTCGGTGCGCGGCTCGAAGGCGCCCACGCGGAACGAGCGCACGCGCGGGCCGCGATCCCGACGCGTCGCGCCGGGTCCGGCGGTCGCGGCGCCGCGGCCGTTGCCCTCGCGCGACCTCGTCGCCCGGACGGCCTTGGTCGCCCCTTCGCGCGAAGGGGTCGGCGCGTCGCCGTCGGTGGAAGTTCCCGTCAGGATGGACTCGATCTGGCGCGGCCCGAGCTCGCGACCCTTGCGCGACTTGCCCAGCAGGTGCTCGACGCGCCTGCGCGCCTCGGCGACCGCCTCGTCGCCGCCCGTGAGCCGCAGGTTGCCGCTCTTCGCGTGGATCTCGATGTCGAGCGCCTGCCGCAGCAGCTTCGCGTAGCGGTCGTAGGGTCCGAGGACGAGGAAGGCCTCGTCGTTGGAGCGCAGGGGGATGGTGACTTCGATCAAGTGCGCGGGATCTCCAGTTCGGGTCGGCCGGGCGGCCGAGATCCTACCCGGAACTCGGCGGAACGATCGGCATCTGGCCGTCCGGGAACCAGCCGCCGGGGAACAGGAAGGGCCACAGCAGCAGGGCCACGGGGACCGTGAACAGGAGACTATCGACCAGATCGAGGACGCCCCCGGAGGGCCCGAACCACGTCCCGGAGTCCTTCACGCCCGCGCGACGCTTGATCCAGCTCTCGAACAGGTCCCCCGCCTGGGCCGCCAGGTTGATCACGAGGCCCGCCAGGCAGCCCCCGAGGACCCCGAAACGCCCCTCGGGCAGCAGGCCGAGGGCCACGCAGGCCCCGCCGGCGACGATGCCCGTCACGAGCGAGCCGACGCAGCCCGCCGTGGTCTTGCCCGGACTGATCCTCGGGAACGGGTGCGAGCGGCCGAGGGCGTTGCCGACGTAGTAGCCCGCGATGTCGCCGATCTTGGACAGGATCAGGAGCGCGACGAGCCCCGCGACGCCGAAGGCCCACCAGATCTCGCCGAGCCACGGGAGCGGGAGCAACGCCCACACGCCCAGCGCGGCCACGGCCAGGAGCTCCCCGGGCGAACGGCGCGCGGGAACCGCTCGGGTCAGGACGAGGCGCGTCCCGACCGCCAGCACGGCGACGACCAGCACCTCGTACAGCAGGGTCGGATTCGCGGACCCCGCGCGGAATCCCGCGCCGGTGCCCGCCCCGCTCCAGGACCACGCGCGCGACCAACCCCGGCAACAGGACCCACCCGAGACGCCTCGCGCGCCAGGCCCCCATCGTGTGCAGCTCGAACGCGGCCAGCGCCGAGAGGATCCAGCCGACGACGACCACCGTCCCCCCATCGTTCGTGTGCGCCACCCACCACAACGCCAGCGCGAGGACGAGCGTCAGTCCCCCGCCGACCAGCGTGCGGACGAGGATCTTGCGCGCGCGCGTGTCGCTCGGGCCGGCCACGTCAGGCCGTGCGCTCGGCGGCCTCGGACTTCTCGGCGATCTCGGGCGCGACGTCGGCGATCAGGCCGCCGAACTTGCGCACGCGGCTCGCGTAGTCGCGCAGGGCCTCGAGCAACTGGGCTTTGCGGAACTCCGGCCAGCAGGCCGCGGAGACGTAGAACTCCGAGTAGGAGATCTGCCACAGCAGGAAGTTCGAGAGCCGCATCTCGCCCGCGGTGCGGATCAAGAGGTCCGGGTCGGGCGTCTCCGGATCGTAGAGGTACGCGCGCAGCGTCTCCTCGTCGACCGTCTCGGGATCCAAGAGCCCCGCGGAGGCGTCGCGCGCCACGCGCTTGAGGGCGTCGGCGATCTCCGAGCGGCTGCCGTAGGAGAGCGCGAGGCGCAGCACCATCCCGGTGTTCCTCGCGGTCAGCTCCTCGGTCTCGCGCAGCGCCGCGAGCGCCTCGGCCGGCAGGTCGTCGATGCGCCCGAGGCCCACGAGGCGCACGTCGTTCTCCATCAAGGTCGGCCGCTCCTGGATCAGGAAGCGCCGCAGGAGGCGCATCAGGAAGCGCACCTCGTTGCGCGGCCGCTTCCAGTTCTCGACCGAGAACGAGTAGAGCGTCAGGCTCTTCACGCCCATGCGCGCGCACTCGGTCGTGCACTCGCGCACCGAGTCGACGCCCTCGCGGTGGCCCAGGATGCGGCGCAGGCCGCGCTCCTGCGCCCAGCGGCCGTTGCCATCCATGATGATGGCGACGTGCTCGGGGAACGGACCCCCCAGATCGGGTCGGACGACCTTTTGCTTGGCCATGGCGCGCGGCGCGGGCCGCGCGGTCATTCTGCCATTCGCGGTCGGCGGACGCTCAGAGTCCGCGCCGAATGATCTGGTCGCGGGCCGGGCCGACGGAGATCGCGACGATGGGCGCACCGGCGCGCTCCTCGACCCACTCGACGTAGTCGCGGGCGGCCTGCGGCAGGTCCTCCAGCGACCGCGCGCCGCAGAGGTCACCGTCCCAGCCGGGCCGGCGCTCCCAGACGACCTCGAGATCGTCCACGTCGGCGAGGTGCGCGGGCCAGTGGTCCCAGCGCGGCGGTCCGCCCTTGTCGGCGTCGGAGCGGAGCCGGTAGCCGACGCCCACGGGCACCTCCTCGAAGCCGGTCAGGGCGTCGAGCTTGGTCATGATCCAGCCCTGGGCGCCGTTCAGATCGAGGGCGTAGCGCAGGGCCGGCAGGTCCAGCCAGCCGCAGCGCCGCGGGCGCCCGGTGGTCGCGCCGAACTCGCCGCCGGCCGCGCGCAAGCGCTCGCCGACCTCGCCGTGCTCCTCGCTGGGGAAGGGTCCCTCCCC
>CAYGPA010000215.1:0-8810 GCA_964351535.1 uncultured Planctomycetaceae bacterium | reverse complement strand
CGCCCGCCGGATCGGGTCGCACGACCACGCCCTCGACGCGGGCCACACCGAGCGGAGTCTCGGCGCGGCGCGAGTCGAGCGCGGCCGTCGGCGGCTGCTCCGCGCTGCGCTGCGCCGTCGAACCGTCGGCGTCGCGCTCCGCTTCGCCGACGGCCTCGAGAACCCGGGGCGCCGGCTCTCCGGCCGCGCCGAGCTCGACCGGTCCCTCGGTTTCGTCGGGCAGGGTCGCCCAGTACACGCCGCCCAGGATCAGGACGGCGGCACCCGCCAGCGTCAGCGTCTTCATGCTCAGAACTCCCGTGACCAGGGTGGCGCTCGCACCACCCGCCGAGGCGAGGGTCGAAGACGAGGCTCGCGCGAGCGGCAGCACGACCTGCATCCAGGCCGCGCGGTCGCCGTCGAAGCGTCGGTCCATCGACTCGCGCAGACGCTCCAGCGCGCGCGAGAGCCGCATGCGAATCCTCCCGGGCGGGACGTCGAGGCGTCGCGCGATCTCCGCGGAGGAGAGTCCCTCGTAGTAGCGCAGGATCACGGTCGAGCGGTACGGCTCCTCGAGCGCGGACACGGCCTCGACCAGCATGCGCTGGTGCTCGACGCGCTGCAGCAGCACGTCGGGCGAGGGCAGCGCCTCGTCGCGCGCCACCTCGCGCTCGCGCGCGCGGCGGCCGGCCTCGCTGCGCTCGCGCTGGCGCAGGAAGTTGCGCAGCACGGCGGCCAGCCAGGCCCGCGGTGTCTCGCCCCCCGCCCGCAGGCGGTCGGACGCCGCGATCCAGGTGTCCTGGATCGCGTCGTCCGCCACCGCGGGGTCGCTGACGAGCCCGCGCGCCAGCGCACGGATCCAGCCGGCGTGGGCGAAGAGCTCTTCGGGGGGCATCGTGGGGATCTTCGACATCGGCTCCGCCCGTGGAATGCAGGCGTCGCCGGGAGTGTCACCGGGAATCCGGGCGGAGTTCGCGGTCGAACCGTTCGCGACGGCTCCTCCGGGCCGCCCGGGCTCGGAGCTGGGATTCCATCCCGGCTCCTGAGCTAGAATTCCATCGTGGTACGCAGCGAAGGCTCCGGGGCGGAACAGGAAGAATTTACCCGGCATCTCGTCGCCGAGAGCCGGGGCGAGGGCGCGGAGGCGCGCGTGCTGGCCGAGGTCCTGTACGACGAGCTGCGCGCCATGGCCCGCCAGCGGCTGCGCCTCGAGCGGGAGGACCACACGCTGCAGCCGACCGCCCTCGTCCACGAGGCCTGGATGCGGCTCGTGGACCAGACGCGCGTCGACCTGCGCGGTCGGGCCCACTTTCTCGCGCTGGCGTCCCAGTCGATGCGCCGCATCCTGGTGGACCACGCGCGCAAGAAGAAGTCCGCCAAGCGCGGCGGCCGCTGGCAGCGCGTCGGCCTCGAGTCCGGCTTCGCTCCCGCGCCCGGCTCGGACCCCCTCGACCTCGTGGCGCTGGACGCGGCGCTCACGACCCTGCGCAAGCTGTCGGAGCGGCAGGCGCAGGTCGTCGAGCTGCGCTTCTTCGGCGGCCTGGAGCTGAAGGAGGTCGCGCAGGTGCTCGAGGTGTCCTTGAGTACCGTGGAACGCGACTGGCGCTTCGCCAGCGCCTGGCTCACCGAAGAGCTGCGGGGAACCGGGTGAGTCGCGACCACGCCCGGGAGTTCGAGCTGTTCGAGCAGGCGCGTGACCTCGCGGGGGCGCGACGCGCCGAGTTCCTGCTCGCACAGTGCGGCGACGACCGCGCGCTGCGCGCGCGCGTCGAGCGCTTGCTCGCCGCCGACGCGACGCCGATGAGCGAGCTCCAGTCCCCGGCGCTCCTGCTCGCGGCCGCCGACGCGGCGCTCTGGGGTGACGAGTCCGAGACCCCCGAACGCATCGACGTCTACCGCATCCTGCGCGAGATCGGCCGCGGCGGCATGGGCGTCGTCTACGAGGCGGAGCAGGAGCAGCCGCGCCGCCGCGTCGCGCTGAAGCGCGTCCGACCCGGCTACGCGACCGCCGCGACGCTGCGCAGGTTCGAGCACGAGGCCCAGGTCCTCGGCTGGCTCAACCACCCGGGCATCGCGCAGATCTACGCGGCCGGGACGACCGACAGCGGCGCCGGTCCGCAGCCCTTCTTCGCGATGGAGTTCGTCGAAGGGCTGCCGTTGACGCAGTGGGCGCGCGAGCACGACGTCGACCTGCCCGGACGCCTGCGGGCCTTCGCGGCCGTCTGCGACGCCGTCCACCACGCGCACCAGAAGGGCGTCGTGCACCGCGACCTGAAGCCCTCGAACATCCTCGTGACCGCGGACGGACAGCCCAAGGTGCTCGACTTCGGCGTCGCGCGCGTCGTCGAGACGGACCTGCAAGGGACGGGGATGCAGACGCAGTCCGGACAGGTGCTCGGGACGCTGCCCTACATGAGCCCCGAGCAGATGTCCGCCGATCCCTCGCGGCTGGACGCGCGCGCGGACGTCTACTCGCTGGGCGTGGTGCTCTACGAGCTCCTCGCGGGAACGCTGCCCCACGACCTGCGGCGCGTGGCGCTGCCCGAGGCCGTGCGCATCGTCGCCCAGGAGGAGCCCTCGAGCCTCGGGACGCACGACCGCGCGCTGCGCGGGGACGTCGAGACCATCGTCGCCAAGGCCGTCGCGAAGGAGCCGGAGCGGCGCTACGCGTCCGCCGAGGAGTTCGCGGCCGACCTGCGCCGCCACCTGCGCGACGAGCCGATCGTCGCGCGCCCCGCGAGCACGGCCTACCAGCTCTCGCGGTTCGCGCGCCGCAACCGCGCGCTCGTGGGCGGCATCGCGGGGGTGATCCTCGCGCTCGCGGTCGGCCTCGCGGTCGCCGTGCACCTCTACCAGCGCGCGGAGGACCAGCGCGTCGCGGCCGAGACGCTCGGGGAACGCGAACGCGAGCAGCGCGTGCGCGCCGAGATCGCCGAGGAGGACGCGCTCGCCGCCGCGGCCGCGGCGACGCGCGAGGCGGAGACCGCGCGACGCGTCTCCGGGTTCCTGACGGATCTCTTCGAGCAGGGCGGTCGGCTCGCGGCGGACGGAACTCGGGTCACGGCGGCCGACCTGCTCGACGCGGGCGCGAAGGAGATCCGCGGCGAGCTCGAGGCCGAACCGCAGATCCGCTCGACGCTGCTGCTCGCCATGGGGCGGGCCTACAGCGACCTCGGACTCTCCGCGAAGGCGCAGCCCCTGCTCGAGGAGGGCATCGAGCTGCGCCGCGCGCAGGGGATCGAGGACGACGAGCTCGTCCAGGGGCTGTCCGCGCTGGCCTCCAACGCGAGCAACCTCGGAGCGCACGAGCAGATGCTCGAGGTCGCCCGGGAAGCCATCGAAGCGTGCGCGCGCGTCCACGGTGCGGATGCCGTCCCCACGATCCAGCGCCGCATCGACCGCGGGTACTTCCTCGTGCAAGCCGGCCGGCCCAACGAGGGTTTCGAGGACCAGCGGCAGGGGCTCGAGCAGCTCGAGCGGATCCTCGGTCCCGACCACGCCGAGCTCAGCAGCACGCTGCGCTACGTCGGCTTCACGCTGGTTCACATGGGGCGCTACGCCGAGGCGGAGGAGTCCTTCGAGCGCGCCGTCGCGATCCTGGCGGAGGTCGACCCCGACGGCCAGGGACTGCCCGCCGCGCAGAGCGAGCTCGCTTGGGCGATCGGCACGCAGTCCCGCTGGGACGAGGCGCTCGGGCTCTTCGAACAGTCCAAGGAGCGAGCCCTGCGCGTCTATCCGCCCAAGCACCCCTCGCTCATCGCCCTGGACCACGGGGTGGCGGCGGCGCTCGACTCGCTCGGACGCTACGACGAGGCCGAAAGCCTGTACCGCGCGGCGCTCGAGGACAGCCTCGAGGTCTGCGGTCCGGAGCACTACCTGACGGCCACGATCCTCGATGGCCTCGCGCTGGTCCTGCTGAACTCCGGACGCCCCGAGGAGGCCGAGGAGCTGCGCCGACGCTCGGTGGAGGCCGACGCGGCGCTGATGGGAGAGGGCCACCCGCTGCTGCTGGGCACCTATACGCGTCAAGCCGGGGACCTGATCGAGCAGGGTCGCTTCGCCGAGGCGCGCGAGCTGCTCGAAAGCCAGCTCGTCATCGCCCGCGAGACGTACGACATGGAGAGCCGTCACACCGCGCGCATCCTCGGCGCCCTCGCCGACATTCCCTACTTCCAGGGCGAGTTCGAGGCGGCGGTGCGCCAGAGCCGCGAGGCCCTGGGCATCTTCCGGCGCGCCGTACCGCCGCTGGATCAGGAGCTGGACGTCCCGCTGGTCCGACTCGCGGACGCGCTCGTCGCCGCGGACGACCACGCCGGCGCCGAACCGCTCTACCTCGAAGCCTACGAGGTCCTGATCGCGAACACCGGCGAGGGCACCGACCTCGCCCGCCAGGCGCGCGAGACGATCCGCCACTTCTACGAGCACTGGGGCCGGCTCGAGCAAGCCGCCCTGTGGCGCGAGATCGACTGAGCCCCGCGGAAGCTCCCCGCTTCGCGACGCCGTTTCCCGAGGCAGCCCTCTGCCGTAGGCTTGTCGCCTGAACCCCGGGCCGCGAGCCCAGAACTCAGGAGACACAAGACATGGCAAAGAAGGCGCGCGGCAAGACGACGGCGAAGAAGAAGGTCGGCCGCAAGACCGTTCCGGCCGCTCCCCGCAGGAAGAAGGCGGCCCGCAAGGAAGAGCCCGTGTCCTCGGCGAGCCTGGATCAGGTGCGCAACATCCTCTTCGGCGAGCAGGTCGATGCGACCGACAGCCGCCTCGCGAGCATCGAGGAACGCGTCGATCGCGAGCTCGAGCGCCTGCGCAACTCGATGGACCGGCGCCTGGCCACGCTCGAACGACGCGCGGCCAAGGAAGCCGAGGCCACGGCCCGGCGCCTGGATCGACTCAAGAAGACGCTCGAGGCCAAGCTCGAACGCCGGTGCGACGGCCTCGCCGAGGAGCTCGACGTCGGCTTCGAGGAGCTGAACGCGGCCAAGGCGGACGCGACGGTGCTCTCGACGCTCTTCCGCGACGCCGCGGCGCGCGTGGGCAAGGCCCGGTCCTGACCCGTCGCGGCGACGCCGCGCGTGCTGGAATCAACCGCGCTCGACTTCCCAGCAGTCGGTGCCGAAGAAGTCCCAGGGCAGGCGGCCCTCGTCGCAGTCGTCGTCGATCGAGAACTGCACGTCGACGAAGTAGATGATGGCGGAGGGCGTGGCCGGGCGCAGGTTCTTGCAGCCGTGGGCCACGCCGGGCGGGATGCGCACGAGGCGCGAGTTCCCGTCGCCGAGCACGAAGCGCATCATCTGCCCCTCCGTCGGCGAGCCCTTCCGCACGTCGCCCAGCACGAGCAGGATCTTGTCGCTGGGCGGCACGTACCACACGTCGGTCTGGCGCGTGTGCAGGTGGAAGGCCTTGATCGCGAGCGGCTCGACCACGCTGTAGTTGATCTGCCGCGCCTCGAACCCCGGGAGCTGCTGGTGGACTCCGCCGTCGAGACGACCGAGCTCGGTCATGGCGCCGCCGTCGTCGTTGAAGCGCTTGAGCTCGACGATCTCGACGCCTTCGATGCGCTTGCGGCCTTTGTAGTCCTGCTTGCCGTACTGGGCCTGGGCCGCTTGGTTGAAATCGGTCACGGGGTCTCCGGGGGCTTTCCGGGGTGCGTTCCGGGGGCTGGGGAGCGGGAGCGAGCGCAACAGCTTCGTCGCCCGCGCGCGCGCCCGCAAGCTCAAAGGCGGGTCCGCGGGGTCGGCTCAGCGTCCCAGCAGGCGTCGCAGCAGTCCGCGCGCTCCGCGAGTCGCGGGCGCGCGGTCGAACGGCAGGTCGAGGTCCGCGCAGGCGCCGTCGACGGCCGCGAGTTCCTCGGGCGTCAGCTCGAGGTCTCCCGCGGCGGCGTTCTCGCGCGCCTGCTCCGGACGCCGCGCGCCGACCAGCACGCACGTCACGCCGGGCTGCGCGGCGGTCCAGGCCAGCACGACCTGCGCCACGGTCGCGCCGTGGCGTTCGGCGATCGGTCGCACGACGGCGTCGAGCCGCGCGTTGACACCCGCGCGTTGCTCGGGCCCGAAGTGAGCGTGCTTGCGGCGCTGATCGCCTTCCTCGAAGGTCCGCGCGGCGTCGACACGGCCCGTGAGCAGCCCCTGTTCGAGCGGCGAATACGCCAGCGTCGCGACGCCGTTCGCGCGCGTCCACGGCAGCACGTCACGCTCGATCCCGCGCCGCAGCAGGCTGTAGCGCGGCTGGTGGCTGGCGAGCGGGACGTCGCCGAGCTCGCGCCGCGCCTCCTCCAGCATGGCGACGTCGTAGTTGGAGACCCCCACCGCGCGCACCTTCCCCTCGCGCACGAGGTCCGCGAGCGCGCCGCAGCTCTCGGCCAGCGGCGTGCTCGGGTCGGGCCAGTGCAGCTGCAGCAGGTCGATCGCGTCGACGCCGAGGCGCGCGAGGCTCCGCTCCGCTTCCGTGCGGATCGAGTCCGGACGGGCGTTGCGGTGGACGCGGACGCGGCCCACGCGCTCGTCCGCGCTCTCGAAGAAGAACGGTCCGCGGTCGTCGTCCCAGCGCAGGCCCGCCTTGGTCATCACGCAGACCTCGTCGCGGCGCCCCCGCAGCGCGCGGCCGACGACCTCCTCGGATCTTCCGAAGCCGTAGACCGGCGCGGTGTCGATGGCCGTGATCCCGGCGTCGAGCGCGGCGCGGATCGCCGCCTCCGACTCCGCGTCCTCGGAGCCGCCCCAGGCCCAGCCGCCGTGGACCCAGGTGCCCAGTCCGATCCTCGAGACCCGCAGTCCCGAGGCGCCGAGATCGCGCTGCTCCATGGCCGTATCCTACGCCCCGATTCTACGCCCTCGGCGACCAGGTCCCAGGCCCGCCTGCTCCGGGGACGACCACGGTGGCCCCGTCCGACGGAGCGCACTACACTCCCGCCATGCACGCCCAAGGCCAATGTCCGGGCGCCCCGGAGCCCACCGGTTCGCGCTCCGGCTCGCACGGGGGTCGTCAGTCGGTCGAGACGCGTTCGGTCGCGGCGGCCCGCGGCCTCGACGAGATCTTCGAGCACAGCCTGCCCGCCTTCGGCGGCGCGTACCTGCAGCGCATCTGGAGCCTGCTCGACGCGGCGATCGGTCGCGGCCTGCCGATGACGCTGGCGGTGTCCGGGCCCGTGACGCTCTCGGGTCAGCACCGGACGTGGCTCGGGCCGTTGCTCGACACCGGCTGGTTCGTGCTGATCTCGACCACCGACGCCGTGTGCTACCACGACGGGCATCGCGCGCTGCAGAGCGCGGCGCAGCACCCGATCCACTCCGTCCCGATCTTCGGCGACGACTCGGCGCTACGCGACGAGCGGACGATCCGCGTCACCGACCTGGGCTTCGACGAGGACCTGCTGCTGGAGCAGGACCGCTACCTGCGCACGCTGCTGCGCGAGCCCGAGTTCCAGCGCCGCATGTCCGGGCCCGAGTTCCGCCACCTGCTGGGCCGCCGCTTCGCGGCCGAGGAGCGCGCGCGCGACGTGCCCGAGGGTCTCATGGCCCTGTGCTGGCGCAAGGCGATCCCCGTGTTCGTGGGCGCGCCCGCGGACGGGTCGGTCTTCCTGAACTCGGTCGCGCTCCACGCCGAGCAGCGCGTGGGCGGAGCCGCGCACGCGTTCGACCTCGACCTGCACGGCGAGGTGCTCGAGAGCATGGCCTACCACCGCTGGGGCGTGCTCGAGTCCGACGCGCAGGCGCTCGGCACGCTGGTCCTCGGCGGCGGCGTGCCGAAGAACTTCAACCTGCAGCCCGAGCCGGCGCTGAGCCAGATCCTCGGCTTCGAGGAGATCCCGGGCTTCCTCTACGACATCCAGTTGACGACGGCGCCGATCACCGACGGTTCACTCTCCTCGTGCCCGCCGGCCGAGGCCGTGACGTGGGGCAAGGTCGACAAGGACCACCACACGAAGACGTGCGAGAGCATGCCCGTCGACTACACGATCGTGATGCCCTTCCTCGTCAAGGCGCTGCTCGACAAGCGCGCGCGCTTCGAGCGCCTCGCGGGCGAGCTGGGAAGCGACGTGCTCTTCGAGCGCCACCCCGAGGCGCGCGGCTACCTGCGCGACCGCCGCGGCTACCGGCTGCTCGACCGCCGCGAAGAGCTGATCGACCGACTGCTGAAAGCCGTGCGCGAGCGCGGCCTGCCGACCGAGAACGAGAAACCCTATCCCCTGGCCGATCCCGCCCTCGTCTCCGACGTCGAGGACGATCCGAACGACATCGCGGAGGCGCGCACGTGAGCGAAGCGACCGAGAAGCCCAAGGAACCGGAAGCCGAAGAGCTGCCGGAGTACAAGCTGGAGGGTGCGCGCTCGAGCCGCTCGAAGTGCAAGACCTGCAAGCGCAAGATCGACAAGGACACGCTGCGGCTCGGCATTCGCATCGAGGGCCCGTTCGGCGTCGGCTTCCTCTGGCACCACCTCACGTGCGCCGCCAAGCGCCAGGCGCAGCACGTCGAGGCCGCCTACGAGATGAAGGCCTGGGAGGACGGGCTCGAGGTCCCGCCGCTCGAAGAGCTGCAGAAGCTGCGCGAGAAGGCCGAGGAGCAGAAAAAGAAGAAGAAGGACCCGCCCTACGCCGAGCGCGCACCGTCGGGCCGCTCCAAGTGCAAGCTCTGCGAGGAGCTGATCGAGAAGGGCGCGATGCGCGTCGCCCTGCCGATCGTCGTCGAGTTCTACGGCCAGACCCGCATGGGCTCGATCCTGGTCCACACCGCCTGCGTGCAGGCCGCCCTCCACACCGACGACAGCGCCGTCGAGGACCCCACGACCCTGGCCGACGACATCCGCGCCAACAGCCGCGAGACGGCCCCCGAGGACCT